>NZ_BAAGYZ010000091.1:0-12774 GCF_054778995.1 Streptomonospora sediminis | reverse complement strand
CCACGCCGGGATCGGCGGCCGCACTCCCGCCAGCCGCGTTACCAACCTCCCGGGACATCACAACTAGGGCTTGTACGGGCATGTTCGGCGGGTCGCTGCCCTACTGCGCGACCGTCTCGGGCAGCGATCCCGCTCTCGCGGCGTTCCCCGAGCCCTGACGGGCACGATGGCGAAGCCCGCCGAACAGGGGCGGCCCTATCGCAGCTCCGCGCCGCAACGGCGCTTCGCGTATCCGGCACGGGCCACACACGAGTGCGCCGCTCGCGACGGACCCCACCGAACACGGCCGGGCAGGCAGGTCGGCGGCCGCCGGGCGGCCGCCCCTCAGCCGCCGGCCCCTCCCGGCGGGATCACCGGCAGTCCGCCGGGCGCGCCCTCGCCCAGCAGCCGCAGCAGGGCACCGGTGTCCAGGTGCTGTTCCACCAGGTCGCCCAGCGCGTCCATGCGGGCGGCGCGCTCGGCGGCGAAGTCGGTGTCGGGAGCGGGGGTGAAATCCCGGCCTGCGTGCCGCGCCACATCGGCGAGGAACGCGCGGCGGAACGCGTCGTTCTCCAGCGCGCCGTGCCAGGTGGTCCCCCATACCGCCCCCGACCGGCAACCGTCCAGGAACGGCTCGGCCGCGGCGCCTTCGTCCACCGCGGTCCGCCCATGGTGGATCTCGTAGGCCGCCACGGGATGCCCGTATGCCGACCCGACCGGCCGCCCGAGGGTCTTCTCGGCCCCGAAAACGACCGAGGTGGGCAGCAGGCCCAGCCCGGGCACCGTTCCGGCGCCCGACTCGACGTCGTCGCGGATGCTGCGCGCGAGCATCTGGTACCCGCCGCAGATACCCAGGATCGGCAGGCGCTCCGCGGCGCGCCGCAGCACCGCGTCGGCCAACCCGCGTTCACGCATCCAGGCCAGATCGGCGACGGTGGCGCGGCTGCCGGGCAGCACCACCAGGTCCGCGTCGTCGACCTCGTGCGCCGCGGTGGCGAAGCGCAGATCGATGCCGGGCTCGACCGCGAGCGCGTCGATGTCGGTGAAGTTGCTGATGCGCGGGGTGCGCACCACCGCGACCCGCAGGGTGCGGCCCCGCACAGGGGCGGCCGCGGGGCCGGGGTCGGCGCTGAGGCCGAGCGAGTCCTCCACGTCCAGCGAACGGCCCTCCACCCACGGCAGGACGCCGTAGACCCAGCGGCCGGTCAGCTTGCGCAGCATGTCCAAGCCGGGTTCCAGCAGCTCGGGGGCTCCGCGGAACTTGTTGACGACGAACCCGGCCACCAGCGCCTGGTCGGCGGGCTCCAGCAGCGCCAACGTGCCGTGCAGCGCGGCGAAAACACCGCCGCGGTCGATGTCGCCCACGACGATCACCGGTAGGTCGGCCGCCCGTGCCAGACCCATGTTCGCGATGTCGCCGGGCCGCAGGTTGATCTCGGCAGGGCTGCCCGCACCCTCGCAGACCACCACGTCGTATTCGGCCCGCAGTTCGGCCAGGCTCTGCACGGCGACCTCGCGCAGGTGGTCCTTGAACTCGCGAAAGCCCACCGCGTCGGCCTCGCCGACCGGCCGGCCGCGGACCACGACCTGGCTGCGGCGGTCGCTGCCGGGCTTGAGCAGCACCGGGTTCATCGCCGCGGAGGGCTCGATGCCCGCGGCAGCCGCCTGCGCGGCCTGGGCGCGGCCGATCTCGGCGCCGTCGGCGGTGACCATCGAGTTCAGCGACATGTTCTGCGCCTTGAAGGGGGCGACCTTTATGCCCTGCCGCGCGAGCCAACGGCAGATCCCGGTCACCAGGATGCTTTTGCCGGCGTCGGAGGTGGTTCCCGCCACCAGCAGCGCCGGTGCGCCGGCGGGGCCGCGGCGTATCACGGCTTCCTCCGGATGCCGGGCCGGAATCCGGGCAACGGCGGCGCGGGCAGCGGCGCCAGGCCGGTTACGGCCAGTGCGGCGGCGGCGAGCGCAGCCGCGCCTGCGTTGACGGCGCGGGCCAGCCGAACGGCTCGCCGGATATCGGCCACGTCCGGGCGGCGCCCCTCCCCCAGTTCCGGACGGTACTCAACCCGGGATCGGTACACGTTTCTCCCTCCAAGGCGCAGCCCCAGCGCACCGGCGAACGCGGACTCGCAGTGCCCGGCGTTGGGGCTGGGGTGCCGGGTCCCGTAACGCGCTCGGACCCGGCGCGCCTGCGCGGGCGAGCCGCCGACCATCGGGGCCGCGGCAGCGGCCAGCGCCGCGGTCAGCCGCGCCGGCGCCCAGTTGGCAATGTCGTCGAGCCGTGCCGCGGCCCAACCGAACCGCTCGTACCGCGGTGACCGGTGGCCCACCATCGCATCGAGGGTGTTGACCGCGCGGTAGCCGACGAGGCCGGGCACTCCGAGCAACGCACCCCAGAACAGCGGGGCGACCACCGCATCGGAGGTGTTCTCGGCCACAGATTCCACCGTGGCGCGGGCGATCTCCTTCTCGTCCAGCGACTCGGGATCGCGGCCGCACAGGTGCGGCAGCCGCTGCCGCGCCGCCGCCAGGTCGCCGGTCTCCAACGCCGCTGCGATCCATTCGGCCTCGCGGCCGAGCATCGCCCCACCCACCACCGCCCACGTGGCCGTGCAGGTCAGCGCGGCACCGACCGGAGCCGAGGCCCGGGTCTGCACAAACCAGCCGGCCGCCATCGGCGGCGCGACAGCGAGCACGGCGAAAGCGGCGCCCCGAACGCGCGAGGGACGGTAGAGGAGCCCTTCCAGCCGCGCCGCGGCGCGGCCGTATGCGGCCACGGGATGCCCTCGGCGCGGATCGGGCAGCACGCGGTCCAGGCCGGCTCCGCACAGCAGCCCCGCAGCGCTCACCCAGGTCGGGCGTTGATCCTGCTTCTTCACCCGCTCAACGGTAGTGCGCGGCCCCTGGGCGGTTCGCACCCCCCTGCAGCACCTCGGAAAATCATTACACAGAGTAATGGACAGCGACATAGAGTGCCCAATGTCGCGCACTCCAGCGCGGCAACACCACCCAGAGGGGGAGACAAGATGATGACCGCCGCAATGATCACGCAACTACTGATCAACGGAGGCTGGTGGGTCTTCTAGGCCGCCTCCACCGCCACTCGCCCCGAACCCCGTTCGGGGCGGGTTGGCGAAACGCCGGTAACAGGCATCCCACCTGCGGTTAATCACGGGTAACGTGTTCCAGGAGGCCGGGTAGGGACCGATTTGGTGGAGCGCGGGTGCTAACGAGACGCAACTACGAATGGCCGTAGTTGATACGATTTTGCCCGGCGATGGGTGACATCTTCCGAATACCCTAGAATGTCACCACACCAGCCGCCCGCCTGGCTCACCCAAGCCCCCGGCCCGCCAAGGCACGGCCCACCCCCACACAAGCGACACGACCCGCCAACACGCAGGTCACGATGTCGTTACAGGCGGGTACTTCTGGTCACAATTGAACTAGGCACCTGTAGCTCAGTGGAAAGAGCATCGGACTTCTAATCCGACGGTCGCAGGTTCGAATCCTGCCAGGTGCGCCGAGTCTTCGCAGGTCAACGGCCTGCACGACTTACCAGGTGCCATCGATTCGCCCGTTTTTGTCTTCCGAATTCGCTCCGTGCTCGCTCCCCAGCTCGGATCCAGCGCAAAGATCCCCATCGGATTAGCTGATCACACCCCCAACCGGGCCACCCACCCCGCCCGCCCGGGGGCACCGGGGCACCCCCGCGCCCGCCACAGGCGCTGAGCCCCGCGGCCCGCCGCGTTCCGGCCCCAACACACCAGCGGCCCCGTCTGCGCCCGCCACAGGGCCACACACGCCGCCACCGCCCGACCGGCCGGGACCGCGAATCGGGCCCGACGGGCACACCCGCGGCCTGCCGCCAACACCCCTGGACCGGTACCTCGGACCTCCCGAGATACCGCGACAGAATCCCGGCCCTCCCCTCGACCCGGTGTCCTGTTCCGGTCGCCCCGAACCGGTGACAACAAGCGGATGCGAACCCACGATCGCGGCGATAATGACGGCCATGACGTGGATCTGGCGAAGCCTTTGCGCGGTAGGCGCCCTACTTGTCGCCGGTGCGGTCGCACTGGCCGGATGGCAGCACGGCATGGAATACGCGAGCTGGGTCGCCGCCGTCATCGGCGCCCTGTCCCTGGCCGGCGGCCTCCTCGCACGCGCCCTCGTCGCCGGCCCCGCCGCCCCGGAGGACCCGTCGACCCCCGCAACCGGGGCATCCGGCGACGACATCGACCAGACCAAAATCCGCGCCAAGCGCAACGTCATCGGCAAGCAGGGCCGCGGCACCGGGCCCGGCGGGGACCGCATCCGCCAACGCGACATCCACGCCGATGAGGGCGACGTGATCGGAAAACTGGACCGCGAATGACACTCCCCGCCCCCAAGGGTGAGCGCGTCGAGCAGACCGACGTCAGCGCCGGCCGCGACGTCATCGGCAGCCAGCACACACACCACCATCATCATCAGGGTCCGCCCGCGCCGACCGGACTTGGTGCCACGCTGAGCACGTTCGTACTCGGTGCGGTGCTGTGGTTCACCCTCGGCTTGGGCCTGCTGGGGTTGGCCCAGAATCTCCGGCGCGGACGCCGGCGCCGGCGATGGATGAGCTGGCCACTGGTCACCGTGGCCTCCGCGCTCGGCGCCGCGGCGCTGATCTACAGCGGGGCCGCACCGGGATTCTACGTCGGAATCGTCGTCGGCGCCGGCATGCTCACCGGAGCACTCGGCGATGGCCTGACCCGCTCGGGCGTCCCTCTGGCCTGGCCTTTCACGATCGATGGGCGCCGCTGGGCGATGCTCGGCCTTCCCAGGCGCGCCCGATTCTCCACAGGCACCTGGCCCGAGCGCGTCATCTGCTGGGGCTGCCTCATCTCTGCCCCAGTCACCGTTCTGGTACTGGCCTGAACGGTTTCTACTCGTCCAGGCGAAGAAAAAGGAGGATTCATGGCGGTTCAGCGCCGTTGCAAGTACTGCGATCGTCAGGTCCCGTTGCTCAAGGACGGCAGCGGCCTGCGCCGGAGGCACTACATATCCGAAACCAGGGGCTGGGGCTACGAGTTCAAACTCTGCCGCGGTTCGGATCCGCGGGGTTCCGTGCCCAGCCCTGCAACCATCGCCGAAGGCCGGAAGACCAAGATCACTTGTCCGTGCTGCAGGAGCTCCGTGCGCAAAACGAAGGACTTCCGCCCGGTAAAGCACCCGGGTCCGGACGGCAATCCCTGCCCGGGGTGGCGCGATAACCAGAGGAAGAGGTGAGGCGCCGTTCGGCAACGAGGGCGGTCGAGTGCCGCACTCGGGCCCTGCGCCCTGGTGTCAGGGCCGCCGGATTCCCATCAGCAGCGGGCTGTAGTAGTCCGAGGCCACCGGCTCGACGCGGATCGTCTTTCCGGTGGAGGGGGCGTTGACCATCTTCCCACCGCCGACATACATCGTGACGTGGGCGGGCGCGGGGCCCGGGCCTCCGGTGTCGTAGAAGAGGAGGTCGCCGGGCCGCAGCCCGTCGAGGGGGACGGGGGTGCCGATGCGGTACTGGTCGGTGGTCACGCGCGGGATGGCCACGCCGGCGTGCTGCCAAGCCTTCATGACCAGACCGGAGCAGTCGAAGCCCGCGGGCCCGGTGCCGCCCCACACGTAGGGCTTGCCGACCTGGCGCAGCGCCCATGCGGTGGCGGCCCGGCCCTGGGCACTGCCCGCACCGGCAGCTGCGGCGCCCGTGTGGCCGAGCGCGGTGTAGCGGTCGATTTCGGCCAGGACCTCCTCGACGTATGGCTCGGAGCGGTTGTAGGCCAGCAGTGCCGCGCGCAATTGGGCGCGGTCGGACAGGTCGACGCCGCCGCTATCGCTGCGGCAGAGTCCGGCCGCGGTGGTCAGGGCGGCGTCGTAGGCGTTGTGCGGGTCGGCGACGCCGTCGCCGTCGGCGTCGCGGCCGCGCTGGGCCCAGGTGGCGGGCAGGTGCTGGGTGAGCCCCACCGCGCGGTCGTAGACGGTGTCGCGGTCCCAGCGGCCGTTGTCGGTGTCGGGGTGGGGCGTGGTGTTGCCGCCGGCGCCGGAGCCGTCCAGGCGCGGGCCGAGGACGGGCGGGGTGATGTCGCCGGTGGCGTCGATGTCGTGTCCGGTGGCGTGGTCGGATTCGACCGCGCCGATGCCGGCGAGCACGGCCCAGGTCAGGCCGGGGCACTCGGGTGCCAGGGTGGCGGCGGCGCGGGCGTAGGCGACTAGGACGAGTGGCGGGATGCCGGGGACGCCGCCGGGGGCGCCGCCGCGGGTGGCGCCCCCGGCGGCCACCGCTGCCAGCAGCACCGGCAGCATCAGCACTGCGGCCGCGGCGGCGATGGCGGCTTTGACCACTCCCGGTTCCCTCCCCTGCGTCGTGTGTCATCCGCCCGGCGGGCCGGTGGCGGCTATGGCGCGATGTCGCACAGGGCGTGGCGGGCGTGCTGGTGGGCGGGCCGCCAGATCGGTGCGGCCGGTCCTTCGGCGTGGAGAAGGCCGGCGGTGGTCAGGTGGGTGCGGACGTGCTCGTTGACGTGGGGCGCCAGCACTTCGGCGAGGTTGGTCATCCGCGCCGGGGTCAGGACGACGAACAGGATGTGGGCGATGCGCTGGTGGGCGCGGGCGTGGTCGGTGTAGCCGCGGAGTTTGCGGATGACCTGCTGGTGGTGCTCGGTGGCGTTGTCGTACTCCAGGAACGCCTCCAGCGCCCGGCCGTGCTGGTGCCAGCGCAGGTAGGCGTCGGGGCGGATGCGGCGCCCCCAGCGGCGGGCGCAGTCGTCCTCGGTGCGCCACCGGGCCAGTTCGGCGCCGGGGAGGTCGGCGGCGGTGCGGAAGGCGACGTAGCAGTCGGCCACGCCCAGCATGTGGCGCAGGCGGGCGGAGTTGGCCAGGCGGATGCGGCTGCCGGGGCGCCGGGCGGGCTGGTCGAGGTCGTGGATGTCGGCGTAGAGGTGTTCGCCGGCGGCGGCCAGCACCCAGTGCCAGGGGGCGGTGCCCCGCGGCAGAATCGGGCGGAACCGGTCGAGGAGGCCGTAGCGGTGCAGGGCGGCCAGGCGGCGCCGCGCGCGGGAGGTGGCCGGTCCGGTGAAGTGCAGGCGGGCGAGCTGGTGGGTGGTCATGACGCGGTGGTCGCCCACGTCGGCCACGATGGCGCGGTCGCGGTCGGTGAGCAGGCGCGCCAGTTCGGCCAGGCGGCCCTCGGGCACCTGCGGGGTATCGGCGTGTGTGGTCACAGGAAGTCCCCTTCGTCGGGCATCGGGTCGTAGGGGGCGCTGTGGCGCCGGGCGATGCGGCGGATGAGGGCGGCGCGGCCGGGTTCGGGCGGGGGCAGGGGGCGGGTGCGCAGGGTGGCCGCGGCCTGTTCGCGGGCGCCGACCAGGGGGCGGATGGCGGCCTGGTAGGCGCCGAGGTGGGCGAGGTCGTGGGCGCCCAGTTCGGGCATGGTGTGCTCGGCCAGCCGGTCGGCGTCGTGGGGTGAGCAGGTGAAGTAGACCTTGGTGCGGGCGTTGGCGGCCAGGGCGTGGCGCAGCTCGGCGGGCAGTTGGTCGAGGGCCTGGTGGGCCAGGGTGAGGCCGAGGCGGTAGCCGCGGGCCTCGGCGAGCATGTCGGCCAGGGACCCGGGCAGGTTGAGGAAGTTGTGGCACTCGTCGATGTAGGCGCCCAGGTCCGGCCGGTCGGACTCGCGGCGCGTGACGCGGGCGGTGACGGTCTGCCAGGTGGCGGCCAGTGCCATGGATCCGATGAGGCTGGCTGTGTCCTCGCCGAGGGTGCCTTTGGGCAGGCGCATCAGGACGAGGCCGCCGGTGTCGAAGAGCCGGCCGAGGTCGATGGTGGAGGGGCCGGAGGCGATGACCTGGGCCACCCAGGGCCGCAGGAGTGCGGTGCGCAGCTTGTTGAGCACCGGACCGGTGACGGTGGCGCGTCCCGGCGGTTGCAGGGTGTCGTACCAGCGCCAGAACCCGGCCAGGGCGTCGTGGCCGGGGCCCAGGCGCGCCAGGGTGTGGTGGCGGAAGGCGTCGTCGGACAAAAGCGCCGGGATGTCGCCCAGGGTCAGTTCCGGGTCGCGGGCGCGGGTCAGGGTCAGGGTGGCCGCGCGCAGGATGTCGTCGGTGCGCGGGCCCCAGGAGTGGGCGTAGATGCGGCGGAAGATGCCCACCACCGAGTCGGCGATGAAGTCGGGGTCGGCGCCCTGGAGCAGGTTGAGGCGGGGCGGGGCGGCGCGGTCGTCGGGGTCGAACAGCACCACCTTGTCCGCGGCGTCTTCGGGCAGGCGGGCCAGGACGTCGGTGACCAGGTCGCCGCGCGGGTCGATGACCAGGGCGGCGCGTCCTGCTTGGGCGTCTTGGAGGACCTGGTTGGCGATGAGGGTGGATTTGCCCGAGCCGGTCTTGCCGAGGATGTGGGTGTGCTGGCGGGCCTCGGCCACCCCCAGGGCGATGGGCCGCGGCGTGCCGGCGTCGGCGTCGCCCAGCACGCGGGTGTGTGGGCCTCCGGTGGGCACCGCGGGTGTGGGGGCGATGCGGCGGGCTCCGGCGCGGGCGAGTCCGGGCACCGCGGCGTCGGTGGGCAGGTGGGCGATGGCGGCCAGCTCGGTGGTGCTGAGCAGGTAGCCGCGGGAGAGGTAGCGGTGCTCCAGCCACAGGGCGGGGGCCGCCATGCGGCGGCGGGTGAGGTGGTTGGGGCCGGAGGTGTGGGCGGCGAAGGCGGCGCCCACACCGTGGGCGCGTCCGCGCAGCGCCTGGGCCGCGGCGGGCCCGGCGGTGTCGGTGGTCAGGTGGTAGCTGATCTGGCAGGCCAGGCGGGGAGCGCCTGCTTTGGTGAGGATCTGTCGGATGTTGTCGCCGGTGTCGGGCCAGGACGCGGCCCGGCCGCGTGGGGGCGCGAAGGCGTGGGCGAGCAGGAGGGCGGGGGTGGCGCCGCGGATGCGCGCGGCCGTGGCCCGCGCCCGCCGGGCCCGCCACCCGGTGGCCGGGCGGGCGCAGACCCGGACGCAGATGCGCTGGCCGGGTTCCAGGTCGCCCAGCGCGCCCAGCAGGCCGCGCAGCGGGTCGTCGGTGAACTGGGTGCGCAGCGGGTAGGCGTCGTTGCGGGCCAGGGCCAGCCAGGCGCCGGTGTGCTGGATGCCGGGGCGCACCGCCGGGGCGGGGCGGCGGGTGCGGGTGGTGGCGCCGGGCCAGCTGGCGGCGATGGCGCGCTCGACCACTCCGTGCGGGACGGTGCCGGGCACCCAGACCTGGATGCGGATGCCGGCGGCCGAGGCGGTGTACTCCCAGGCCAGGTGGGGTTGCAGGAGGGCGCGCTGCCAGCGGGGTTTGAGCAGCCCCAGCGTGTGGGCCCAGAACGCCTGGGCGCCCTCCAGGGTCGCCTCGGGGGGCGGCAGCACCTCGACGACTCGGGCGCCGCGCTCGTTCAGCCGGTGGCGCAGGCGGCGGATCCCGATCACACCGGTGGCGAGGAGCCCGGCGCAGGGCGCCGCGGCGGCCGTGACCAGGGGCAGCGCCGACATCAGCCCGGCGATGTCGGGCGGGCTCACCATCCGCGCTCCCCGGCCGTGCCGTCGCCGTCCTCGTCATCGGGCTCGCCGCCCCCGGCGGTGCCGGGGGCGGCCGACGCATGGTGGCCCGTGGTCTCGAACGCGTATTCGTCCGGGGCGTCGACCGTGGCGGGGTCCGGCCCCGGGTCCGCTTCGTCGTCGCTGGTCACCGCCTCGGATGGGTCGCTGGTGACCAGGTCGTGCTCGGTTGGGGAGGCCAGGGCGCGCACCCCTGCCCGGCGCTCCCCCGAGAGCAGGAGCGCCTGTCCGCGCGATGCCGCGCTGACGATCTGGCGCTCGCCGTGGGAGAGCCCGAAGGCGTCGCTGAGGGCGTCGAGGTTCTGCGGGGCCTGGCGCAGCAGGAGGCTGGTGGCGGCGTTGGCCACGATCGCCCGCCCCAGTTCGGTGGCCAGCACGTCGCCCACGTCCTGGGTGATCAGGGTGAGCCCGCACCAGCGCTTGCGGCCGGCTTTGGCGAGTTTGTAGAGGTAGCGGGCGCCGACCGCGTTCTGCAGCAGCACCCACCCCTCGTCGACGGTGATGGTGCGCGGGCGGGCCGGGGCGGTCTCGATGCGGTTCCAGATGCGGTCCAGGGCCAGCAGGACGCCCACGGTGCGCACCTCTTCGGGCAGGTGGCGCAGGGCGTAGACGGTGAGGTGGGTGGAGGTGGGCGCGGTGGTGGGCCCGTCGAACAGGGCCGCGGCCGAGCCGGTGGCGAAGCGGCGCAGCGTGCCCGCCAGGTGCGGGCCCGCCTGGTCCTCGTCCTCGGCGAGCGCGCCCACGACGTCGGCCAGCAGCGGGGGCCGACGGTGCCAGGTGGCGGGGTCGCGGGTGATGCCCGCGCGGGCATAGGCGGTGAGCACCGCCCGATCGAGTGCGGCGGCCTCCTCGGCGTCCAGGTCGCCGACCATGGCGGCGATGAGGGTGTGGGCGAACAGGCACCGGTTGGACAGCGCGTTCTCGTCGCCCGGCGGCAGGTCGAAGGGGTTGATGCGGCCCTGGGCGGTGCCCAGCGGGATGCGGGTGCCGCCGACGCCGGAGCACAGCCGGGCGTATTCGTCTTCGGGGTCGATGACCGCGGCCTCGATGCCCACCAGCAGCGAGCGCAGCAGTTCGAGTTTGGCTGTGTAGCTCTTGCCGGCGCCGCTGCGGGCCAGCACCACCATGTTGTGGTTGTCCAGGTCGGCGGCGAAGCGGTCCCAGTGCACGAGGGTGCCCGAGTGGATGTTCTCGCCGTAGACGACCGAGGTGGGCCCCAGCCGGGCTTCCAAATCCGGGGAGGCGAAGGGCAGGGCGGCGGCGATGGCGTCGGTGTCCATGGTGCGGGCCTGGGCCAGGGCGTCGGTGGCCAGCGGCAGGGTGGAGATCCACCCGTGCAGGGGCCGGAAGGTGGCCGGGTGGGTGTCGATGAGCAGCCCGGCGGCCAGCGCCCGCAGGTTGGCGGTTTCGGCCTCCAGCTCCTCGGGGGTGCGGGCGTGCACGGTGAGGTAGAAGCTCACGCGGAACAACCGGGCTTGGCCGGTGGCCACGCGGGTGGCCAGTTCGGCGGCGTCGTGGGCGGCCACCGCCTGGTGGGGGTCCTCCACCCGGCCGCCTTCGGCGTCCATGCGGGTGGCCGACTCCAGGCGGGCGCGGCGGCGCCGCAGGCGGGTGGCGGCCAGCGGGGCGGGCACCGGGTCCACGTGCAGCGCCACGTCCACCCGGCCGGGGTAGGACAGCAGGGGTTGGGCCCAACCGGGTCCGGCCTCGCGCGGGTAGCCGGTCACGACCAGGGTCTGGCAGCAGCCGTGCTCGATGTCCAGGCGGCGCGGGTGAACGCGGACCGCGGGACCCTCCGGCACCCGGGAGCCGCTGCGGGGCTGGCGTCGTTTGGGTTTCACACGTCTCCTTCGGATCGGGCGGGGCGCCACGGGGTGTGGCGCCAGGGCTCCATGGCCTCGCCCAGCAGGTGGCGGGCCCACGCGCCGTCGCAGCGCTGGGCACTCACGCCGAGGCCGCCGAGCTGGGTGGCGACCTCCTCGGCGATGCGCACCACCGGCGCCGGGCCCTCGGCGGCGCCGGGGCGGGCGGTGACCACCAGCACGAGTTGGCGCCGGGTCAGGTCGCAGCGGGTGCGCAGGGTGTCGAGGAAGTCGGCGTGGGCGCGGGCGGCCTCGGCCAGTGCGGAATGCTCCAGTTCCGCGGCGGTCTCGCGCAGCATCGCCGTGTAGGGCGCCAGCTCCAGGGAGCGGCCCTGCAGCAGGATCTGCACCGGGTGGGCCAGCGAGTCCAGGACGGCGGCGAAGGCGCCGATGGCCGCGTCCTGCTCCTCCTGGGAGGCCAGGTGGACGTTGACGCTGCTGCAGGCGATCAGGACGGCCTCGCGCCCGTCCAGGGCGATGACGCCGTCCTCGCCGACGGCCGAGGCGGGCAGCCGCAGCGGCGCCAGCCGGGGCTCGCGGCGGCGGGACGGCGCCCACGGCGGCAGGGCCTCGACGGCGGCCAGCGCGCCGCTGCGCTGCTTGGGGGCGCGCAGCCACGACGCGGCGGCCAGGGCGAAGGCGTCCAGGCCCATCCCGTCGCGCCGGCCCAGGGCCAGCACGAGCGCCACGGCCGCCAGCGGTACCGCCGCCGCGGCCAGCGCCCACACCGGCAGCACGTCCTTCAGCGCGAGGAACCCGCCCCACACGCCGAGGGCGACCGGGGCCAGGATCAGCAGTTGGCGCCCGCTCAGCCCGAAGGCCACCGGTTCGGGGCGGTCGATGTCGGTGGGGATGCGGGCCCGCCACCGCTGGGTCTCACCCTCGGCTGCCATGGTCGCCTCCGTCCTGGCTCGTGCGGCGCGGCGGTGTGAACAGGCCGCGCTGGACCCAGTGCTTGTTGGGGTTGGCGAACAGCGCGAGCTGGCGGGCCCGGGCCCGGCCGCGCCGCAGCAGCGGGGGCAGCGGCTCGCGGGCATCGAGCAGTTCGCCGATGCGCACCGTGCGGCGGCGTCCGGGCACCCGCTCCGGCGGCGGCGTCGCCAGGACGCCTTGGCGCCACCGGCGCCGCGGCGGCCCGGACTCCGCGCCCGGGCGGGGGTTGGGCTGGGCGGGCGGTGGCTGGGGGCGGAAGAGGTGCTGCTGTTCGGTGCGCGGGCGGCGCGGGAAGCGGCCATCACCCAGCGCGGCCCGCGCCGGATTGCCGGTGTGGGGGCGCGCGGGCGGCGGCCCCGCCAGCGGGCGGGGCCCGTTCACCGGGCGCGGCGGACCGGGGCGCGGGCCGGGGCCGTCCGGGCCGCCGTG
>NZ_BAAGYZ010000090.1:0-3272 GCF_054778995.1 Streptomonospora sediminis | reverse complement strand
CGACCCGGCGCGGGCGCCCCACCCGGGTGCGGCCGGCGCCGCCGGGCCCGCGGCGCGCGCCGCCGACCGCTTCGCCGCGCTGCCCGAAAGCGAGCGCGGGTCCGCACTGCTGGAGTTGGTACAAGACCACGTGGCGGTCGTGCTCGGCCATTCGGCGCCGGGCGCGGTCGCAGCCGACAAACCGTTCAAAGAACTCGGCCTGGACTCGCTGACCTCCGTCGAGCTCCGCAACCGGCTGAACGCCGCCACCGGGCTGCGGCTGCCCGCCACGCTGGTCTTCGACGAACCCACCCCCGAGGCGCTGGCGCGCTTCATCGGCACCGAGCTGTTCGGCGCCGCCGAGCAGGCGCCCGCCGCACCGGCGCAGCGGCCCGCGGCGACGGCGGACGACCCGGTGGTGATCGTCGGCACCGGCTGCCGGTTCCCCGGCGGCGTCGAGTCCAGCGCGGACCTGTGGCGGCTGCTGGACGAAGGGCGCGACGCGATCGGGCCGTTCCCGCTCGACCGCGGATGGGACGTGGCCGGACTGTACGACCCGGTACCGGGCACCGCCGGCAAGAGCTACGTGCGCGAGGGCGGGTTCGTGTACCAGGCCGGCGAGTTCGACCCCGGGTTCTTCGGGATCTCCCCGCGCGAGGCGCTGGCCATGGACCCGCAGCAGCGGCTGCTGCTGGAGGTCGTCTGGGAGGCCGCCGAGCAGGCCGGCATCGACCCGCTGTCGCTGCGCGGCAGCGCGACCGGGGTGTTCGTCGGCGCCACCCACGGCGGCTACGGCGGGGAGTGGTCGCCGGACGAACCCGATGGCGACGGCTACCGGCTCACCGGCATCGCCGGCAGCGTCACCTCCGGCCGGGTCGCCTACACCCTGGGCCTTGAAGGGCCCGCGGTCACGGTCGACACGGCGTGCTCGTCGTCGCTGGTGGCGCTGCACTGGGCGGTGTCCGCGCTGCGTTCGGGCGAGTGCTCCATGGCGCTGGCCGGCGGGGTGACCGTCCTCTCCAGCCCGGAAGGCTTCGTGGAGTTCTCCCGCCAGCGCGGCCTGGCCGCGGACGCGCGGGTCAAGGCGTTCGCGGGCGCCGCCGACGGCACCGCCTGGGGCGAAGGTGCCGGGGTCGTCGTCCTGGAGCGGCTGTCCGACGCGCGCCGCCGCGGGCACCGGGTGCTCGCCGTCGTCCGCGGCACGGCACTGAACCAGGACGGCGCCAGCAACGGGCTAACCGCGCCCAGCGGCTCGTCGCAGCGCCGGGTGATCGGCGCCGCACTGGCCAACGCCGGCTTGGCCGCCGATGAGGTCGACGCGGTCGAGGCGCACGGCACCGGGACCACACTCGGCGACCCGATCGAAGCCCAGGCGCTGATGGCCGCCTACGGCCGCGACCGGTCGGCGCCGCTGTGGATCGGTTCGCTCAAGTCGAACATCGGCCACACCCAGGCCGCCGCCGGAGCGGCCGGACTGATCAAGATGCTGCTGGCGCTGCGGCACCGGGTGCTGCCCAAGACCCTGCACGTGGACGCGCCCACACCCAACGTCGACTGGTCGGCCGGCAACGTCCGGGTGCTCACCGAGCCGGTGGACTGGCCAGCGGGCGAGCGGCCCCGCCGGGCCGGGGTTTCCGCGTTCGGGATCAGCGGCACCAACGCCCACGTCATCGTGGAGGAGGCTCCCGGCTTGGAGGAGGCCCCCGGCCGGGGCCGCCCCGAGGACACCGCTGCCGACACCGCCGGCGAGGCCGCGGCACACCCGCCGGCGCAGGCCCGGCAGCGGGCGGAACCGGTCGCGGTGCCGTGGGTGCTTTCGGCGGCGGCCCCGGAGGGAGTGGCGGCGCAGGCCCAGCGGCTGGCCGACCACCTGAGCGAGCACCCGGCGGGGCTGGAGGAGGTGGGCCGCTCCCTCGCCACCACGCGGGCCGCACTGCCGCACCGGGCCGTCGTGCAGGCCACCGGGGGCACCGACGCCATCGAGCGGCTGCGCGGACTGGCCCGCGGCGAAGCCGTCCCGGGCGTGGTCGAGGGCAAGGCCCGCGACGGCGGGCCCGCGGCGGTGCTGTTCGCCGGCCAGGGCACCCAGCGGCCGGGCATGGGCAGCGGGCTGTACGAGCGGTATCCGGTGTTCGCGCAAGCCCTGGACGAGGTCTGCGGGCACCTGGACCCCGAACTCGGGCTCGGTCTGCGGGAACCGATGTTCGCCGAGGACGACACTCGGCTGTCCGGCACCGGGCTCGCCCAACCCGCGCTGTTCGCACTGGAAGTGGCCCTGTTCCGGCTGGTGGAGTCGTGGGGAATCACCCCGGACTTCCTGCTCGGTCATTCGATCGGCGAACTCGCCGCCGCCCACGTCGCAGGCGTGTTCTCCCTGCCGGACGCCTGCCGGCTGGTGGCCGCGCGCGGCCGGCTGATGCAGCGGCTGCCCGAGGGCGGGGCCATGGTGGCCGTCCGCGCCGACCCCGACGAGGTCGCGCGGTCGCTGGAGGGCGCCGAGCGGGTGGGTATCGCCGCGGTGAACGGCCCCACCGCGGTGGTGGTCTCGGGCGACACCGACGCGGTCGAGGAGGTTGCCGAGCAGTGGCGCGGCCGCGGCTGCAAAACCACGCGGCTCAACGTCTCGCACGCGTTCCACTCGCCGCGGATGGACCCGATGCTGGACGACTTCCACCGGGTGGCGCAAAACCTCGAATACCACCCGCCCCGGATACCGCTGGTATCCAACGTGACCGGGCTGCCGGTGACCGATGAGGTGTGCTCGCCGCAGTACTGGGTGGACCAGGTGCGCCGGCCGGTGCGCTTCGCCGACGGGGTGCGCACCCTGCACGGCCAGGGTGTGCAGCGGTTCATCGAGGCGGGGCCGGACCGGACGCTGTCGGCCATGGCCGCCGACACCCTCGGCCGCGACACCGTGACGGCCCCGCTGCTGCGCAAGAACCAGGACGAGCAGTCCGCTGTGTGCACGGCCCTGGCCCGGCTGCACGTCGACGGCGCCGGACCCGACTGGAGCCGCTACTTCGCCGGCACCGGCTGGGTGGACCTGCCGACGACCGCCTTCCAGCGCACCCGCTACTGGCTGCGCACCGAACCCCGCACCCGCGGCGCCGCCACCACCGGCGACCGCCGTTACCGGGTGGAGTGGTGGGAGTCGGATGCGGGTGGTGGTTTGGGCGGGGTGCCGGTGTTGTCGGGTACGTGGTTGGTGGTGGCGCCGGAGGGTGTGGGTGTGGGTGTTGATGCGGGTGCTGTGGTGGGGGCGTTGGAGCGGTGTGGTGCGCGTGCGGTGTTGT
>NZ_BAAGYZ010000089.1:0-24696 GCF_054778995.1 Streptomonospora sediminis | reverse complement strand
GGCGGCGGGTGCCGTCGCGGGCCGCGCACCCGGCCCCGGCTGAGCGCCCGCACCCGCCGCCGCGGGCTGCCGTGGGCGCTGCTCGCGCCCGCGCTCGCGACCATCGCGGCCCTGCTGCTGGTCCCGCTGGGGCGGGTGGCGTGGCTGTCGGTCCAGGACTACGGCCTCGACAACGTGGTCTCGGGACGCAGCGACTACATCGGGTTGGAAAACTACGCCCGCCTGCTCGGCGACCGCTACCTGTGGACCGTCGCACTGCCCAACACGGCGGTGTTCGCCCTCGCCGCGGTGGCCGGAACGGTCGTGTTCGGCACCCTGGTGGCGCTGCTGCTGAACACGCTCAGCAGGCTGAGCCGCACGATCGTGCTCGGCTGCATCATGGTCGCCTGGGCCATGCCGGCGGTCACCGGCACCTACGTGTGGATCTGGATCTTCGACGTCGACAACGGGCTGGTGCGCGAGCTGCTGCAGGCGGCCGGGGTGGTGGGGCCCGAAGGGTTCAACTGGTTCGCCGAAAGGGTGAGCTTCTACGCCATCGCCGCGCTCAACGTCATCCACCACGGGTTCCCGTTCGTGGCGGTGACCGTGCTCGCCGGGCTGCTGACCATCCCGCGCGAACTGCACGAGGCGGCGCTGCTGGACGGCGCCGGCGCCTGGCAGCGGTTCTGGAACGTCACCGTGCCCACCATCCGGCCGGTGTTCGCCGTGGTCACCGTGCTCTCCACCATCTGGGACTTCAAGGTGTTCGCGCAGGTCTACCTGATGCCCGGCGGCTCCGGCGGCAATCGCGACGTGCTCAACCTCGGGGTGTGGTCCTACGTGCGCTCCTTCAGCAACCAGTCCTACGGGCTCGGCTCGGCCATCGCGGTGCTGCTCACCCTGATGCTGCTGGCGATCACCGCCGTCTACCTGCGGGCGCTGTTCCGCGACGAGGAGCTGCGGTGAGCGCCCGCGCCGGGCGCCGGGCTGTCGGGCGCCGCCTGGCCCGCGCGCTGGCGGTCGCCGGGGTGCTGGCGTTCACGCTGTTTCCCGCCTACTTCATGGTGGTCAGCGCGCTGTCGGAGGGGGCGGTCTCGGGTACCGACACCCTGCTGCCCACCTCCCTGACCCTGGAGAACTTCCGCTACGTGCTCGCCGAGGCCGGGTTCCTGCGCTACCTGGGCAACTCGCTGGCAGTGGCCGGACTGACCGTGGCCGCCAGCAGCGTGCTGGCGCTGCTGGCGGCGGTGGCGGTGTCCCGGTTCCGCTTCCGGCTGCGCACCACCGTGCTCATCTTGGTGCTGACCGTGCAGATGGTGCCGCTGGAGGCGCTGGTCATCCCGCTGTTCCTGCAGGTGCGCGATCTGCAGCTGCTCAACTCGCTGATCGGGCTGGCGGTCGTCTACACCGCGCTCGCCCTGCCGTTCGCGATCTGGATGCTGCGCGGGTTCGCCGCGGCGGTGCCGGTCGAGGTCGAGGAGGCCGCCTACATCGACGGCTGCTCATGGGGCCGGATGTTCTGGTCGGTACTGTTTCCGCTGGTGGCGCCGGGTCTGGTGGCCACCGGCATCTTTTCCTTCATTACCGCCTGGAACGAGTTCATCCTCGCGCTGACGTTCATGAACGAGGCGGAGAACTACACCGTGGCCGTGGGGCTGCGCCAGTTCTTCGGCCAGTACACCACCGACTGGGGATCGGTCATGGCCGCCTCCACCGTGATCACCCTGCCGGTGATGGCGTTCTTCCTGGCGGTCCAACGCGGACTGGTGTCCGGGCTGGTCCAGGGGGCGGTGAAGCAGTGAGCGCCGCCGCGGACCCGGCGCTGCTCCGGATGGCCCACACGGTGCTGATGCCCGGCTTCACGGGAACCGCGGTGCCGTCCTGGCTGGCCCGCGCGATCGACCGGGGCCTGGGCGCGGTGCTGTACTTCGCGCCCAACCTCGCCGTCGGCCCCGCCACGCTCTCGGCCCGGTTGCACGCGCTGCGCCCCGACCTGCTGGCGGCCTGTGACGAGGAGGGCGGCCGCGTCACCCGGCTGCACGCGGCCGCCGGCTCGCCCTACCCCGGCCACGGCGAGCTCGGCCGCGGCACGCCCGCACGCACCCGCGAAACCGCCGCGGCCATGGGGCGCGAGCTGGCCGCGGCCGGTATCGGGGCGGCGCTGTCGCCGGTCGCCGACATCAACACCGACCCGGCCAATCCGGTGATCGGCGACCGGGCGTTCGGCGCCGGCCCCGAGCAGGTCGCCGCGCACACCGCCGCCTTTGTCGAAGGGCTGCACGCGGCGGGCATCGCGGCGGCGGCCAAGCACTTTCCCGGCCACGGCGACACCCGGACCGACTCCCACATCGACCTGCCGGTGATCGGCGCCGGGCTGCGGACACTGCGCCGGCGCGAACTGGTGCCCTTCGCCGCCGCGGTGGAAGCAGGGACCGACCTGGTGATGACCGGGCACATCGTGGTCCCGGAGCTGGACCGCGCGCCGGCCAGCGTCTCGCCGCGGTGCTATGCGCTGCTGCGTTCGGAACTGGGTTTCACCGGTGCCGCGGTGACCGACGCGCTGGACATGCGGGGACTGGCCGCCTACACCGGTGCCGCCGACCGGGTCGCGGGGGTGGCGCGGGGCGCGGCGGCGGCCCTGGCCGCAGGCGCCGACCTGCTGTGCCTGGGCAATCCCGGCAATCTGGGCAAACTGGGCAACCGGGGCGGCGCGGCAGGGGCTGCGGCGGATCCCGGCGCGGGTGCCCCGGCCGCCGACGAGGCGGTCTTCCGCGCCGCGCTGGACGGGGTGCTCGCAGCGGTCGATGCAGGGCGGGTGGCACCGGACCGGCTGGCCGAGGCGGCCCGGCGGGTCGAGCGGCTACTCGTATCCGGTGCCGCCGCGCCTTGACCACCGGTCGGGCGTTCGCAAGGGTGGCGGCTGATGCAGAACGACACTCCGTACAGCGCAAAGGGGCCAGATGGACGCCGAGCCGACAGGGGCAGCCGAGTCCACCGACCATCCCATCGAGCCTGAAGCCCCCTGGCCCAGAAGCCCCACCACCGTGCAGATCCGCTGCAACTCCTGCATGCACCTGCGCTACTTCGCCGACTGCCACGCCGACCACCTGGGCGAGTACGGCCCGGGGCCGCACTGCAAGACCTGCGGCAAGCCGATCGAGTTCCGCTGCGTGGTCTGCGGCGCCCAGTGGCGGCCGCTCTAAGCCCTGTCGTCTTCCGGCGATGATTACGCAGGAATGCCCATCTCAGCTTTGATTTTTGGGCATTTCTGCAGGGTCGACCGCCCGCACCGCTCGCCCCGGGGTACCGGCGGAGGCGGCCGCGGCGGTCTGCACGCACGGCCGCCCGCCGGTGCCCGGGCGCGGTTCAGCGCAGTTCTCGCTTGAGGATCTTGCCGGTCGCGGTCATCGGCAGCGAGTCGCGGAACTCCACCAGCCGCGGGTACTTGTAGCCGGCCAAGCGCTCCTTGGCCCACTCCACGAGCTGCTCCTCGGTCAGCGAGGCGCCCTCCTCGCGGATGACGTAGGCCTTGATCTCCTCGCCGTGCGTCTCGTGCGCCACACCCACGACCGCGGCCAGGCTGATCTCCGGGTGGGTCATCAGGACCTCTTCGAGCTCCCGCGGGTAGACGTTGTAGCCGCCGCGGATGATCATGTCCTTGGAGCGGTCGACGATGAAGTAGAAGCCCTCGTCGTCGCGGCGCGCGATGTCGCCGGTACGGAACCAGCCGTCGGACAGCACGAGCTCATCGGCGTCGGGCCGGTTGTGGTAGCCCTTCATCACGCAGTGGCCGCGCACCGCGATCTCGCCGGGCCCTTCGCCCTCGATATCGGTGAAGTCGCTGTCGACCAGCTTCATCTCCACGCCCCAGATGGGTCGGCCGATGGAGCCCGTTTTCGCTTTGACCTTGGGGTTGTTGAACGAGACCACCGGCGAGGTCTCGGAGAGCCCGTAGCCCTCCATCACCTCCACGCCGAACTGTTCGGTCACCTTGCGCGCGACCTCGCCGGGCAGTGCGCTGCCGCCCGAAACGGCGGTGCTGAGCTTCGCGCCGATGGCGCCGATGTCGTGCTCGCCCTTGGCGCCGAGCAGCCCCCAGTACATGGTGGGTACGCCGGCGAAGATGGTCACGCCCTCCTGCTCCATCAGCGACAGCGCTTCGTCGGCATCGAAGCGGGCCTGCAGGACCAGGGTGGCGTGCCGGTACAGGCCGCAGTTCATCATCGTCGTCTGGCCGAAGATGTGGAACAGCGGCAGCGAGGTCAGGTAGACGTCGTGCTCGGTCCGGTCGAACAGGGAGTCGGAGACGACCGCGTTGAACATCAGGTTCATGTGGGTCAGCGCGGCGCCCTTGGGCGTGCCGGTGGTACCGCTGGTGTAGATGATGACGGCGGTGTCCTCGGCCCCGGTCTGCACCGCGGAGAAGGAGCCGGTGGTGCCGGCCAGCGCCGCCCAGATTGTTTCGGCGCCGTCGATCTGGGACTCGGTGGCGCCGGGGGTGGCGGGCAGGTCGACGTAGATCCCGCAGGAGTCGGTCTGGTTGAAGGCGGCGAAGGACCGCTCACCCAGCGGCAGTTCCGGGGTGCCGGTGAAGGCGAAGAGCGCCTTGGCGCCCGAGTCCTGCAGGTGGTAGGCGATCTCGCGGGAGGTCAGCAGCACGTTGAGCGGGACGACCACCGCGCCGGCCTTGAGCGCGCCGAAGTAGACGAACGGGAAGTAGGGCGTGTTGGGGCTGGCCAGTGCCACGCGGTCGCCGGGCTCGATGCCGCGAGCGGTGAGCATCTCGGCGACCTGGTTGGCGAGCATGTTGGTCGTGGCGTAGTCGAGCCGCAGGTCACCGAACACCAGGCACTCGCGTTCGGGGTTCTTCCGGGCGCCGTCTTCGAGCAGTGAAGCGAGGTTGAGCATCGCGCCTCCAACAGTGCGAGGTGGTTTCGGTCACCTTTCTACCGCAGAGTAACTTGCTCGCGGTCGCCGGGATAGCTGACGTGCCCGCCCGGACCGCGCCGCCCGGCCACCGGGTTCCGGCTGCCCGGTCCGGCTACTCCGGCTCGCGGGTCAGCGTGACGCTGGCGGGCTGGGCCTCGGATCCGCTGATCCCGATCTCGGAGACGCGCCAGGACGACCCGCCGGCATCCAGGTGATCGCCCAGGCTCAGCGTGTATTCGCTGGCCGAACCGCTCTCCGGCTGGGCGCTGATGACCACGGCCGGCTCCGCACCGTCCTCGTAACCGGTCAACTGCAGCTCGACGGTTCCAGTGGAAGATGCGCCCTCCACCGACGCGGGCGTGCCCTCAAGGAGTTGGACCCGGTCGTTGTCGGTACCCAGCACCGGCGCGGAACTGCTCTGCGCGGTCTCGGGCTCGCCCGGGCCGCAGGCTGCGGCGCCCATCAGCAGGCCCGCCGCCACGGCGGCGGCAACGGCGATCCGGCGGGTGCGGCGGGCGTGGTGGAACACGGTCATCTTCGGGGGTCTCCACAAGCTAAGGGCGGCGACGGCGGTACGCGAAACGGGCATACCGGCGCTGGGGGACGGCGGAACGGCGGAAGCGGGCTGAACGCAGGCAGGGCGCAGCCATGGGGGAGAGGACGGGCAGGGAAGCGGCCGCTCCGCCGCCATTCTCCCACCAGCGCGGCGATCCGGGCGCCGCCGACCGTTGCGGCGGGGCCCCGCCGGGGCAGTGGGACGGGGGAAGCAGCTCCAACCGCACCGGCGGACATCCTCCGGAGAGCCACTGGAACGGCCCTTTGGAGAGTCCTGGAATGACGTGAAACCTCCTTGCGTAACAAGATGAGGACAACCCCGAGGAGGCAGCCATGCCCACTTGGATATGGACCGTGGGAATCCTGGTCCTGGCCTCTGCCGTATTCGTGTGCTGGTGGCTGGTGCAGTGGACCGGTCAGCCGCGCACCTACTTCCGCGCCGGCCTGGCCGACCCGCAGCGCCGCCGCTTTCCCCGGCGCCAGCGCGGCCGATACGCGCCCCAGACGGTGGTGGAGGACACCGCCGACCGCGGCGCCGGAGACACCCGCCTCGACCACGAGGCCGCCGCCATCATCGAGGGCGAGCGCCACGAGACCACACCGATCACCACCAACCTCGACCGCGAAACACGCCACCTCATCGACGAGGAGGCGACCGGCCGGCCGGTCATGGAGCGCGACGCCGAGATCCACCGCCCGGTGCCCCCGGCGGCGGCCGAACCGGAATCCGAACCCGCCCGCCAGCGCCGCCTCGCCGCCGAGGAGCACGAACGCGCCGCCCGGGAACACCGCCGCGCCGCCCGCGCCCGCGAACCGGGCGGGTCCCCGGCCGACGAGCCCGCAACGGGCAGGACCGGCCGCCTATCCGGCCCCCGCCGCGGCAACGCCCGCAACCGCCGCGGGTAACCGCGTGCGGCCGGGCGGCGCCCCGACCGCACCGCGCCGCCCGACCGCACGCGCCGGCGGCACAGGGGCAGGGCCGCGGCTGTCCTCCGGCCCTGCAGCCGCAGTGTCAAGGGGCTGCCGGAAACCGCGCTAACCTTGGAGTAGACATCCCGGCTGGCAGCTCGCCGCGGCGGAGCCGATCCCCGAGGGCGCGCGGCGCGGAAGTCGCGACCCCAGCCGGTACGTGCCCTCCAGCGACCGGTTAGAGGACGATCCAGCGATGACAGCGGTAGACGGAGAACAGGTTGCGAGCGACTCCTACGACGCTCGCGCGCTCCAGGACAAGTGGCAGGCGCGATGGGCCAAGGAGAACCCGTTCACGGCCAGTGAGGACCCGGCCGACGACCGTCCGCGCTCCTACGTCCTCGACATGTTTCCCTACCCCTCGGGCGACCTGCACATGGGCCACGCCGAGGCGTTCGCCATGGGCGACGTGGTGGCCCGCTACCGGTTCCAGCTCGGCGAGAACGTGCTGCACCCCATCGGCTGGGACTCCTTCGGCCTGCCCGCCGAAAACGCCGCCATCAAAAACGGCACGCACCCGGCCGAGTGGACCTACGCCAACATCGAAACCCAGGCGGAGTCCTTCAAGCGCTACGGCGTCGCCCTCGACTGGACCCGCCGGCTGCACACCAGCGACCCCGAGTACTACCGGTGGAACCAGTGGCTGTTCCTGCGGTTCTTCGAGCGCGACCTCGCTTACCGCAAGGACGGCCTGGTCAACTGGTGCCCCAAGGACCAGACCGTGCTGGCCAACGAGCAGGTGGTCCAAGGGCGCTGCGAGCGCTGCGGCACCGAGGTCGTGCGCCGCACCCTGAACCAGTGGTACTTCCGCATCACCTCCTACGCCGACCGCCTGCTCGACGACATGCAGCAGCTTGAGGGCAACTGGCCCGAGCGGGTGCTGCTGATGCAGCGCAACTGGATCGGGCGCTCGCACGGCGCCGACGTCTCCTTCGGCATCGAAGGCCGCGACGAACCCGTCACGGTCTACACCACCCGGCCAGACACCCTTTACGGCGCCACCTTCTTCGTGGTGGCCGCCGACGCCGAACTCGCCGACGAGCTGTGCGCGCCCGAACAGCGCGCCGACTTCGAGGCCTATCGCGATGCGGTCTCGCGCCTCACCGACATCGAGCGCCAGTCGCTCGAACGCACCAAGACCGGCGTCTTCCTGGGTCGCTACGCGATCAACCCGGTCAACGGCGAGCGCCTGCCGGTCTGGGCCGCCGACTACGTCCTGGCCGAGTACGGCCACGGCGCCATCATGGCGGTCCCGGCCCACGACCAGCGCGACCTCGACTTCGCGCTGAAGTTCGGCCTGCCGGTGCGCGAGGTCCTCGACACCGGCGAAGGCGACCCCGCCGAGACCGGGATCGCCGCATCGGGCGAAGGCCTGCTGATCAACTCCGGGCCGCTGGACGGACTGGCCAAGGACGCGGCCATCGAACGCATCATCGGGATCCTCACCGAGCGCGGCACCGGCACGGGATCGGTCAACTACCGGCTGCGCGACTGGCTGCTGTCGCGGCAGCGCTTCTGGGGCACGCCCATCCCCATCATCCACTGCCCGGACTGCGGCGAGGTCCCCGTCCCCGACCACCAGCTGCCGGTCGAACTGCCCGGCAACCTCCGCGGCACCGACCTGGCCCCCAAGGGAGCCTCTCCGCTGGCCGCCGCCACCGACTGGGTCAATGTCGACTGCCCCTCCTGCGGCGGAGCGGCGCAGCGCGACACCGACACCATGGACACCTTCGTCGACTCCTCCTGGTACTTCCTCCGCTACTGCTCGCCGCACGGCGAGACCGCACCGTTCGACGCCGACAAGGTCGCCAAGTGGGGGCCGATCGACCAGTACGTGGGCGGTGTCGAGCACGCCATCCTGCACCTGCTCTACAGCCGGTTCTTCACCAAGGTGCTCTACGACATGGGCATGGTCTCCTTCACCGAGCCCTTCCGCAGGCTGCTGAACCAGGGCCAGGTCATCAACCAGGGCAAGGCCATGTCGAAGTCGCTGGGCAACGGCGTCGACCTCGGCGAGGAGATCGACAAGTACGGTGTCGACGCCGTGCGGCTGACCGTCGTCTTCGCCGGTCCGCCCGAGGACGACATCGACTGGGCCGACGTCTCGCCGGCCGCGTCGCTTAAGTTCCTGAACCGCGCCTTCCGGGTCATGGCCGAGGCGGGCGCCGCATCCAAGCCGGGCACCGACCCCGCCCAGGGCGATACCGCGCTGCGCAAGGCCACCCACCAGGCCCTGGACAAGATCACCGGCGCCGTCGAGACCCAGCGGTTCAACGTCGCCGTGGCCCGGGTGATGGAGCTGGTCACCGCGGCGCGCAAGGCCATCGACTCCGGGCCGGGCGCCCACGACCCCGCGGTGCGCGAGGCGGCCGAGGTGGTCGCGATCGCGCTGTCGCTGTTCGCCCCCTACGCCGCCGAGGAAGGCTGGGAGCGCCTCGGCCACACCGGATCGGTCGCCATCGGCAACTGGCGCACCCCCGCCCCCGAGCTGCTGACCCAAGAGGCGGTCACGTGTGTCGTCCAGGTCTCCAGCAAGGTGCGTGACAAACTGGAGGTCGCCCCCGATATCGAGGCCGACGAGCTGGAGCGGCTCGCACTGGCCTCGGAGAAGGTGCAGGGCTTCATCGGCGGCAAGGAGGTCCGCAGGATCGTGGTGCGCGCGCCCAAGCTGGTCAACATCGTGGTGGCCTGACCCATGGACCGGATCGGGCGCGCCCTGGGCACCCGGGGCACCGCGGCCGAAAGCGCCGGAGTGGCCGGGATACCGCCGCGGCTGTGGATCGCAGCGGGCGCCGGTGCGGCCGTGGTGGTGGCCGTCGCGGTCGCGGCCGGGCTCGTGTGGGGGCGCGGTGCGCCTGCGGTCGAGGCCGACGAAGCCGACACCTATGCCGCCGCGCCGGGCTGCGGCTCGGTACCCGAGGACCAGGTACGCGACCTGGTACCCGGCGCCGAGCTGGAGAAGAGCGCCCAGGGCCCGATGGCCAACGCCGACAGTTCCACCTGCGTGTGGACCTCGGTGGGTTCCGGCGAAGGGCCGCCGCGGTCGCTGCACCTGGACTTCACGGCGCACTTCACCGACAAGGCCGGCGACATCAGCGGCACCCGCGCCGCAGCACGCCGCCTGGACGAGCTGGCACCCATCGGCGACCTCGAAGGCGCCGACCCCGTGCCCGAACTGGGCGAGGGCGCGCTGGCGTGGCCCGGCACCGCCGACCGCAACGCCGCCGAAGTCGTGTTCCGCCGCGACAACATGCTCGTTGAGGTGTTCTACGGCGGCGACCCCGCCGGCGGCGGCCTCGACTACCGCGACGCCCGCGACGGCGCGATCGCCATCGCCGAACAAGTGGCCGGGGCCCTTTAGCTCCGCCGCGCCCGGTTCCGCGGGGCCGGGCGCGGCGCCTCTGCCCGCGCGGAACCCGGATGCAGCGGGTAGTACGGTAACTGCGCGCACGGCGGCCCCGCAGGGGGCGGGGGCCGCGGGCGCGTGTGCGCGGGACCACACCAGTACATGGAGGCACCGATGACCCAGCCACCGGCCGGCGGGCCCGGTCCCGGCCAGTCCCCACCGCACGGCGGGCCGCCCGCCTCTCCAGGAGGGCCAGGGGGCCCAGGGGCGCCGGCAGGACCGGAGGGCCCCGGGGGACCGGGCCGACCGCCTTCCGCCCAGGGGCACGGGCAGTACGGGCCGCAGGGACCCCCGCCCGGGCACCACGCGCCGGCGCCGCCCGAGGCGCCGCCGATCCAGTCGGCTCCGGCACAGAGCCGCGGCTGCGCCATGGCCGCGGTCGCCGCCCTTGCCGCAGTGGTACTGGTGCTGGCCGGAGCAGGGGTGTGGGCGATCGTCACGCTGGGCTCGGCGGTCGGCGGCGCCTA
Source organism: Streptomonospora sediminis (assembly GCF_054778995.1). Taxonomy (NCBI): domain Bacteria; kingdom Bacillati; phylum Actinomycetota; class Actinomycetes; order Streptosporangiales; family Nocardiopsidaceae; genus Streptomonospora; species Streptomonospora sediminis. The sequence continues at coordinate 14,391 of NZ_BAAGYZ010000089.1, read as the reverse complement.
CGAATCCGCGCCCGACTGCTCGGTTGCCCCCGCCGACACGCTCGACAACCTGGTCCCCGCGCGCGAGACCGAGCTGGACGAGCGCATAGCGGGCTTCGACAACGAGAGCCGCGACGGCTACGAATGCCGCTGGGCCACACCTGAAACCGCGACCGAGGTGCCTGCCGTGGCCCGCCTCGTGCTCGTGCGCTACGGCGACCGCGCCGGCGCCACCGGCACCGAGGCCGCCTCCGATGCGCTCAAAGCGGCGGCCCGCGGCAAGTCCCCGCAGGAACTCTCGGGACTCGGCGACGAGGCCAAGGTCTGGAACGAGTCCCTGCAGGGATTCAGCTGGGGCTGCACCGCGGTGCGGATGTCGAACCTGTACCTGATGGCCTGCCATACCGCCGCGGTGAACTACCAGGCCAGCGAGTCCATCCCCGAGGGCGAGGCGCTCGCCAACGGGGAATCGCTGGCCCGCGCCGTGGCCACCGAGATCGAGCAGGGCGACTACTGATAGGTGCCTATCCGGCCGCAGCGGCGACCGGACGGGCACCTGGCACGGTTTCCTCCGGTGTGGCGCCGCCCGTCACACCCCGGCCGACTCCAGGAACCCGTGGACGGCAGGGGCGACCTCGGGCGAGAACCGGCGTTCGGCATCCAGCACGGCGGCGCCCGGAGCGTCGCTGTACCTGCGGAACACGTGGTCGGCACCATCGATCCGCACGCGCCGCGCCTGGGGCAGGCCCGTCATGAGGCGGTCGACGCTGCTGCGCGTGACCTGGGAGTCGGCCGAACCCCGCAGCACCAGGACAGGGGTGTCCCGGGGTACGGCGCGCGCCGAATCCACCGGGTCCGCGGCGTCGATGGTGCGCAGGAACGGTGCGGTCTGCGGGCCGAGGATTTCGCTGATGCCCTGCGGCAGGTCCGACTGCTGCAGGTCGCCGCCGTCGCGGACGAGGGAGATGGCGTAGCGGATGTCCGACAGCGTCTGGGTGGCCTGGGCGAAGTCCATGGAACCGGCGGCCTCGCTCTGGCGGACCTGCTCGGTGAGCTGCCGGTCGAGGACGTCGAGGTAGCGTTCGCCGGGCGGCGCGGCCAGGATCAGCGCCTGCGGCCCGGGCCCGCTGACGGTCTCGTGCGCGCGCAGGGCGAACAGTGCCCCCTCGCTGTGGCCAAGCACCATCAGCCGCGACGGATCGACCTCGGGCCGGCCGGCCAAGTGCTCGTAGGCGTCGGCGACCTCCTGCTCGAACACGCCGTAGCCGATGGGGGTGTCCTCGCCGTGTGAGGCCATGCCGGTGTCGCCGCTGCCGAGCTTGTCGTAGCGCAGCGAGGCGACCCCTGCATCGGCGAGCACGCGCGCGAAGTTCCTGTTGGTACCCGCGTCGGGGCGTCCCGGGGCGTTGCCGTTGCGGTCGGTGGGACCGCTGCCGGAGATGATCAGTGCCGCGGGCAGGCCGTCGCCATCGCCGGCGCCGGGTGGCAGCGCCAGCGTGCCGTGGAGGGTGTCGGGACCGCTGGTGAAGGTGATGTCGTGTTCGCGCGGGCTGATGCCGGGAGGTTTCGCGGTCGGCTGCTGTTCGCCGGTGGCGCAGCCGGCGACGAGCAGCGGCGCCAAGAGCGCGGCCAGGATCCGGGGCATGCGTGCGGTGGAGCGGACGGGCATGCACCTACCGTATTGCCCGCCGTGCCCGCAACCGGCCGCGGTGCGGGCGCGGGCCGGGATAACCGTTGGGTTCCGAAAAGGCGACGAGTCCGTGATCTACACCGAAGATCACGGACTCGTGCCAAAGCGAGTCAGACTCGTTATTCCGGGCCCGGTTTGGGTCTTTAGACCCGGCGGAGTACTGCCACGACCTTGCCGAGAATGGTGGCCTCGTCGCCGATGATGGGCTCGTATTCGGCGTTGCGGGGCAGCAGCCACACGTGGTCGGCATCGCGCTTGAACGACTTCACCGTGGCCTCGTCGTCGAGCAGCGCGGCGACGATATCGCCGTTGTTGGCCTCGGGCTGCTGGCGGACAACGACCAGGTCACCGTCGGTGATGGCGGCATCGACCATGGAGTCGCCGACGACGTTGAGCATGAACAGGCGCCCCTCGCCCACGAGCTGCTTGGGCAGCGTGAGGACGTCCTCGATGGATTCCTCAGCGAGGATCGGGCCGCCCGCGGCGATGCGCCCGACCACCGGAACGTCGGTGGCGCGCGAGCCGTCGGACTCGGGTTCGTCTTCTTCGAGGCGGTCCCAGGAGCGCACCGGCGGCTGGCCCGGAATGCGAATTTCGACCGCTCGTGGGCGGTTCTGGTCGCGGTAGAGATAGCCCTTGCGTTGCAACACCTTCAACTGGTGCGCCACACTGGACGGACTCGATAGCCCCACCGCGTCGCCGATCTCCCGGATGGACGGTGGATATCCGCGCTGCCGCACATAGCGGTGGATGCAGCTCAGTACGCTCTGCTGGCGTGCAGTGAGCTTCGGTGCGTTCGCGGCGCCGTCAGCGGAATCCTGCGGATCGGCGGGTGGCGCGGCAGTGGACCGGAGTGCGGTGACGGACCCCCCGCCCGCGTGAGGTTCCTGGGTTCCGTGGTTCTCCTCCGGCACGGCCGGCCTCCTCGGCGGTCGGTTGTTCTCTGGGTGCGGCAATCGGTGCGGGCGTCAGGCGGATCCCCCGAAAACGCGGGAGACGGCTAGTCGATCTGTGCAGCAGCGGTAGCGAGCGGCAGGCCACCTGGAGTGGCACCGCCGATACCGCGGCGAAACATGTCCAACGGTAGTCCGTGCAACCGGCAATATCAAACAAACGTTCGAGATGGTGCTGAAAAATTCGCTCGAATGCGGTAAGAATCGAACGTTAGTTCTAACGAACTGGCGTACGAAGGTGAGGGCAGTGTGGTCATGACTGTGTCTGCGGCTGAATCCGCCTCTGCATTCGACCCCCCCGTACCCTGGGCCGATACGCCCAGTGACAGCTCATCGGGCCGGGCCGGCAGGCGGCCGAGACTGACATCCGTGCCGACCGGCCAACCGGTGCAATCCCCGACCGAATCCCCGTCCGAAACTCCCGGCAGCACGGGCGGCTTAGACGTCGCCGCTTTAGGTACGGCCGCCCGCGACGGCGCGCTGTTCGACTGGGCGCAGCAGGTCCCGGAGTGGCGCGGCGCGGCCGCCGCCCGCGTACCGGCCCCGCGGCGCCCGCAAGCACAGCCGCTGCAACCCGCGCGGCCGGTACGGCCCGCGGACCCCGCACAGCCCGCGCAACCCGGTCGGCCCGCCGATCCCGTCCCCCAGCAGCGGCCGCGAGCCGCCGCCCGCCCTTATACCGCCGCACCGCCGCTCAGCCCCGCAGCGCGCGAGCTGTGGTACGTCCGGCTCACCCGGCGCGGCCGCGTCGTGGCGGTCTCGGCCGCCTCGGTGCTCGCCACCGCCGCACTCGCCGGATTGTTCATCGCGGTGGCCACCGCCGGCGCTTCCGCTTCTGGAGCAGCCGCCGAATCCGCCCTCAGCGGATCGGGGCCCGCCACGGTCGTGGTCCGCGACGGCGACACCCTCTGGTCGATCGCCGAACGAGTGCGGCCCGGCCACGACCCGCGCAGCACCGTCCACGAGATCGTGCGCGAGAACGAGCTGCGCCGGTCCGAACTCGAACCCGGCCAGGAACTCGTGATGCCCGACTTCTAGCGCAGAGGTGGCCGCCCGGGCGGCCACCGCCGGCGGCTCACTGCTCGGTGGCGGGCCAGTTCCCCGGCGGGTCGGCGACCACGGTCGCCGCCGACAGGTCGACGTCCTCGGGCGCAGGCACCGCGGTGCCGGGCTGGGCAACTGCGGCGGCGCCCCACGCCACAGCGTGGCGCAGCCGCTCGGCGGGAGGGCCCTCGGCCGACAGGTAACCCGCGAGCGCGCAGTCGCCCGCACCCACGGTGCTGCGCGGCACGGCCACCGGGCTCCGCGCCCACCAAGTGCGCCCGTCCTCGACCAGTACGGCGCCGCAGGGCCCGAGGGTGACCAGCACCGTGCGGTTGCCCCAGCGGACCACCTCGCGGGCAGCGGCGGCGACCTCGCCGACGGTCGCCAGGTCGCGGCCCAGCAGCGCGCCCAGCTCCTCGCGGTTGGGTTTGAGCAGCGCGAAGGCCCCGGCCGCGGCGCCGGCCCGCAGCGGAGGGCCCGAGGTGTCCAGCGCCGCGGGCACCCCGCGGGCGGCGGCGAGCCCCGCGATGCGGGCGTACAGCCCGACCGGGGCGCCGCCGGGCAGGCTGCCGCTGGCCACCAGCCAGTCGGGACCGCGCGCGAGCTCGGTATCGACCGCGTTCAGCAGCCCTTCGACCTCGTCCGCGGACAGGTCGGGCCCGGTGCTGTTCAGCTTGGTCGTGGTGCCGTCGTCCTCGGTGACCGTCACGTTGTCGCGGATGGCGCAGGCGACCCGCACCTGCACGAAGGACAGGCCCGCCAGCAGCGCCGTGAGTTCGGTGCCGGACGCACCGCCGATCGGCAGCACGGCGGTCGTCGCCCGCCCGTTGCGGAGCAGCGCGCGGGAGACGTTGACGCCTTTGCCGCCGGCCTCGGTGTGGGCCGAGTGGATGCGCACGATGGCGCCCCGGACCAGCTCGGCGACCTCCAGAGTCCGGTCGACGCTGGGGTTGGGCGTACAGGTGAGGATCATGCGGACAGGCTCCGTGGGTCAGCGGCGGCGGGCGGTCGGTGCCGCCCGCAGCGGCGGAGCCCGGCCCCCTGCCGTTGGGTGGGCGCGGCCGCCTGCCGATGCGGAATCCGTGGCGGGGCAGTAGGCGCAGGTGGATCCTGCGGTCGGCGCTGTGTGCCTCGGGTCCGAGCCGTGGCGCTGGCACTGTGCGTGTCTGCACCCGCGTTCACCGGTCCGTTTGTATGCGGCTCCCTTCCGATTATGTCCGCGGGAAGCCGCCAGTCAACCGGTTGCGCTCAAATGAGCGCCCCCGGGCAGATGGGTGCGCCCGACCGGAACCGGCCAGGAATCCGCAGCAACGGCTCCCGCAACCGCGGAATCCGCGGCCGAGGCAACGCGCCAGGGGCCGCGGTCGGCGCCGGCCGCGGCCCCTGGAAGCCGCTCACTGCCCGGGGAGGTCCTCCGGAAGGAGGGTGTTGAAGTCGTCGCGCTGGGCGTCCTCGGCGTGGACCAGGCGGCCCGCCTGCCGGGTGACCATGCGCTCCAGGATCTGGCGGGCGTAGCGCCCGTTGCCGAACGAGGCGGTGCGCTCCACCTGCGAGAAGTGCGCGCGCAGCGCTTCGCGGGTGGCCTCCGGCACCACGTAACCCGAGCCTTCGGCCATGTGCTCGACGATGGTCACCAGCTCGTCGTCGCTGTAGGAGGCGAACTCGACCCGGTGGTTGAACCGCGACGCCAGCCCGGGGTTGGAGTCGAGGAAGCGCTGCATCTCCGCGGTGTAGCCCGCGACGATGACCACGACCTCGTCGCGGTGGTCCTCCATCAGCTTTACGAGCGTATCGATGGCCTCCTGGCCAAAGTCCCCGCCGGTGGCGTTCTTCGGCGCCAGCGTGTACGCCTCGTCGACGAACAGCACACCGCCCTTGGCCCGTTCGAACACCTCGGCGGTCAATTGCGCCGTGTGGCCGACGTAGCGGCCCACGAGGTCGGAACGGGCCGACTCGACCACCTGCCCGCTGGGCAGCACACCCAGCGTGTGCAGCAGCCTGCCGTACAGCCGCGCGATGGTCGTCTTGCCTGTACCGGGCGGCCCCGCGAAGACCAGGTGGTGGCTCATCGGCGCCACCGGCAGGCCCATCTGCGCCCGGCGCTGGGACATGACGACCAGGTTCGTGAGGTCGTTGACCGTGTTCTTCACATCGTGCAGGCCGATCATGCCGTCCAACTCGGCCCGCAGACTGGCGAGGTCGTCAGCTGACGCGCCGGAATTTGAGCTCTCCAGCACCTCCGACCCCAGATCGTCCGGGATCAGCCGGGCGAGTTCGTCGGCGCTGTCGGGCGCCTCGCCGCCGAGCCGGTAGGCCTGGCGGTCGACCATCCCCTCGAAGATCTTGCGCGCATCGCGTCCGTTGCCGAAGGCCGGGCCCTTGGGCACCTGCTCGAAGTAGTCGGACAGTGCCTTGACCGTGCTCTCCTCCATGACGTAGTGGTTGGCCTCGCACATGTTGCGCACGATCTGGACCAGCTCGTCGACCTCGTAGTTGGGGAACTCGATGGTCTTGCTGAACCGCGAGGCCAGGCCCGGGTTCGCCGACAGGAACCGCTGCATGTTGTCGGTGTAGCCCGCGACGATCACCACCGCATCGTCGCGGTGGTCCTCCATCAGCTTCACCAGCGTGTCCACGGCCTCGCGGCCGAAGTCGGGCCCGTTGCCGCCCTCGCCCTCCGAGAGCGTGTAGGCCTCATCGATGAACAGCACACCGCCCTTGGCGCGCTCGAACACCTCCGTGGTCTTGATCGCCGTGCCGCCCACGTACTGCGACACCAGGTCGGCCCGCGCCACCTCGACGACATGGCCGTAGCGCAGCACATCCAGCTCGGCCAGGATCTGGCCGTACAGCCGCGCCACCGTGGTCTTGCCGGTACCGGGCGGACCGCCGAACACCAGGTGCCGGCCCATCGTCGGCGTCGGCAATCCCATCTCGGCGCGCCGCCGGTTCATCTGCGTGCGCTTGATCAGCGTCTTGACCTCGTGCTTGACGCTGGTCAGCCCGACCAGGCCGTCGAGCTCGGCCAGCGGGCCGCTCTCCTCGGTCTCCTCAGCGGCGGCGGTGTCGCTCTCCTCGGCGCCATCCGGAGCCGCGGCCGGGGCGGCCACCGCTTTTCCTGCGTCCTCGCCGTATGCGTCAGGGGCACCGTTGTCCTGGCTGAGCAGCTCCTCGGTCCGCATCTGGTCGCTCTGCACGGTCTGGCGCAGCCCCGACCGCGCGTTCTCGCGCACCGAGCACTCCTCCACGACCACGTCCTCGGTGGAATGCACCAGCACACCGTCGCTGCCGTTGCCGAAGATCTCGCAGTGCCGCAGCGACGCGCTCGCGCCCGAAGTCACCAACACCCCGTTGCGCCGCCCGTTGTAGACCCGCGAGCGCAGCGCCGAAACCTCCCCGCGGTTGTGCACCGCGATCCCCTCGCCCGCGCAGCCGGAAATGTCGCAGTCGCGCAGGTCGGCCTTTGCCGTGGCACCGATGCTGACCCCGTGGTCGCCGCCGTCGGTGATCTGCACGCCGTTCAGCAGCGGCCGGGACCCCTCGCTCACGGCAATGGCGGCCTTGCCGGTGCGGTCCAGCGTGGCGTCCTCCACCCGCCCGTGGCCGTCCTTGCGGAAGAACACGCCCTGCCCGCGCGTATCGGTGACCGCCACGCGCCGCAGGAACGGGGCGCAGTCCTCGATCACGAAGCCCGGACCCGAGGTGCCGGTCACGATGCCGCGGTCGAACTCCACCGTGCTGCCGCCGCTCAGGCTGATCCCGGTGCCGCCGCGCACCGTCAGGCCGATGAACGACGTGGCCGCCCGGTCTTCGGCCCGCACACCATCGCCGGTGCTTTCGGTGATATCGCAGTCGGTGAACAGGCCGCGCGCCTTGCCCCACACATGGATGCCGACCCCGCCGGTGCGGTTCACGGCCACCCGCGAAAACTGCGGGTCGGCGCCGTTGTGCACCCCGATCCCGCGGGAGCCCACGTCCTCGATCACGCAGTCCTCCACGACCGGCCGGGCGGCGCTGGAAATCACCAGCCCGTCGCCCGAGATGTCGTGGATGCGTGTGTCGCGCACGCTGGTGGAGGCGTCCTCCTCCAGCGCGATACCCGGCTTGCCCGTACCGGAGATATTGCAGCTCTCGACGGTGCCGGCGGACTGGCCGCTGGCGAACAGGCCGTTGCCGCCCGCATCGCGCAGCACGCAGGAGCGCACCGCCGGCCGACCGCGCTCGCCGATGACCAGGGCGCTGGTACTCACCTCCTCGATGACGCAGTCTTCGACCACGCTGGGCTCGGCCGCGGTGATCACCACGCCCGCCCCGCCCGAGCAGGTGATGCGGCTGCCGCGCATCGCCAGCGCGCCGGATCCGCGCACCGAGACCGCCGCCCAGGCCGCCGCGGTTACCTCGCAATCGGCCATCTCGACCTGGCCCGCTGCGATGTCCACGGCAGGGTGGTCGTCGGAGCGCCCGCTGAGTATCAGCCCGGAAAGTTTCACCGCCTCCGCCGCCGAGGCCACGGCACTGCGCGATTCGGCCAGCAGTTCCACGCTGCCGCGGCCGTCGCGCGCCACCAGTGTGATCACGTCGCGCAGCACGAGGTTCTCCTCGTAGCGGCCCGGCGCGATGCTGATCAGCGCGCCGCTGTCGGCGGCCGCGACCGCTGCGCTGATCGTCGGATAGGCGTCTGCTGCATCCGCGGCGACGCTGAGGAGCTGCCTGGCCACGTTCGTTCTCCTTCACTAGCGGGTCGCTTCGCAGCAACCCCTTGCTCTGCGGGCGGGGCCCTTGCGGACCCCGCCTGTGGACTCGCTGTGTCAGGAACAGCGCGTCCGTACCGCCGACGCCGCGACGTGGGACGTATGACCCGCCTGGTCCGCCACCGCATTCTCACCGATGTTGGTGAGCTGGACGGTGAACTGCTCGGCCGGCGAGACGAAGCCGGTCACCTTCACCCAGCCGCCCTTCGACTCCGCTTGCTTGATGCCGAAGACCGCCGCCGCATCGCCCGACGGGTCGGGCCCCGGGAAGATCTGGTACATAGCCTCGCGGTCGCTAACCCACCGCGGACTCCCATCCTCCGGCACATAGACGAATATGTCGCATTCGGCGTCGGTGAAGCCGGGAGTAAACGACCAGTAGGCGTACTTGCCGTCGCCGTGCTCGGAGGTACCCGAGACCGGAATCGCGTCGTAGGCGCCGTCGCAGCCGTCGCGACCGTACCCGCCGTCGCGGGTGGCCCAGCGCGCGGCGTCCTCGCCGTCCCGGCCCGCGGTGCCATAGGCGGCGCCGGGGGAGGAAGGGCAGCCCGGGCCGGTGACCGCGGTGAAGGCCGGGGCGGAGGACGAAGGCGACTCCGAGGCGCTCGGCGGCGACTCGGCATCGCCGCTGGGGGAGGGATCGGCGCTGGGCGAGCCGCCGGCCATCATCGGCGCGACCGGGTCGCCGCCGTCGCCGCCATCGCCCTTGGGCGGATCGCCGCCGTCTCCGCTGTTTCCGCCGTCGGGGGAGTTCCCGCCGTCCTCGTCTCCCTCCTTGTCGCCGCCGGCGGAGTCGCCGCCGCTGCCGTTGCCGTTGCCGCTTTCCTCGGATTTACCGCCGCCGTCTCCGCTGCCTTTGGCCGTGTCGCCGTCCTCGCCGTCGTCGGGTTCGCCGGTGGCCGGGGCACCGTTCGATTGCACGCTGCCTTCCTGGAGGTTCTGCCCGCCTTCCGGCGCGCCGCCTTCCGGCCCGCCCTCCTGCTGCCCGGGTTCGTTGCCGCCGGACCCACCACCGGCGGAGCCCTGGGCCGGATTCCCCGCGCCGGCCCCCGCCCCCTCCGGCGGTGCAGGGATATAGCCGCGGTCCGGCTGGCCGCCGTCGCCGCCCGAGCCGCCGGCGAGCGCGTTGGAGCCTTCCTGGCCGGCGGAGTCCTGGCCCCCGCCACCGGTCCCGGCGCTGTCGGAGCCGGATCCGTCGGCGCGCAGTCCCCCGCCGCCCGCGGTGACCGGGACGGTGGCCAGGGTCTCCGGCCGCTGCATTGCAGACATGGCGAACGGCGCTACAACCAGCAGCAGTCCGGCGATTGCGGCCCCCGCCAGCGCGGGCGGTCCCGGCCGGCCGAGGGTCCGCTTGTCAGTAGAAGTGTCCGGCTGCGCGAGGCGGTCGGTGTCGGGAACCGAAATGCCCGGGCGGCCCGCAGCAGCGGGCGCCGCCTGCGGCCGCGGTTCAGGGGCAACCTCGCGTTCCGCAAGCGGCTCGCCCCCGAGCTGCTCGCCCGCAGGTCTGTCCGGTTTCCGGGTTTGCCCGGGGCGCTGGTTCAGGGGAGGGCGGGTGGGCCACCGCAGCAGGCCGGGCGGCCCGAGTCCGCTGGCAGCCGCCGCGCCCAGGGGAGAGGGCGACGGTTCGCTCATCATGTGCCTTTCAGAAGTCTTCCGCGTCGAAGCGGGAACTGAACGGGACTGATACCGGGTATGGGGCGGCACCGGGCCGCCCCCGGGATGGCGGGCGACGGCCGCCGGTCCCGGTGGTGGAGATGCGGTGCGGACCGGATATCCGCCGGATCGGGACCGGCGCCGGTGTCACCCCCGCCGGCCGCCACCACCTCCACCGATGTCATTGAGGCCATCTTTGAAGTTGTTGCCGATCTCTTCCCCGTACTCCTCGCTGGCGCTTTGGTTGCGCTCGGTGACCAATGTCTCGTCGGCGGTTTCGTGCAGGGCGGTGCCTATTTCCCGTAGGAACTTCGGATAGTCCTTCATCAGCGGCAGAAGCTTCTTTTTGGCTCCCTCGCCGAACTCGTCGTCAGTGCTGCCCCACGGCTCACCGAGCTGGTTCACGAAATTCTCGTAAGAATTGACTAGCTGGTCCATCGCGTCGGCGGGGATCCGAAGCCCAGCAGAGCCCTGCCTGAGCTTTTCGGGATCGACGTACACGAACGTGCCGTCCGACTCGATGTCGTCCGGATGGTCGTAGTTGGAGAGGTCCATGCTTACCTTCCCTTCCTTGGTGCATTCGCAATGCCATTGGACCGGGTGCGTCGGCAGCGGCGGTCGGCCGTCGGAGCCCCCGGTCCAGAAGCGGTGCTTCGCGCATCAGGCGCGGGGGCGCGCGGCGGTTCCCTCCTTGCCAAGGGCGCCATCGAACACGGTCTAGCCGGGAGGGGGCTGCACACCGAGATCGCGGAACATGGAACCGGCGTCGAACTTGCCTTGCATGACCTGTTCCATATCGATGCCTTCGGGAGCGAACGGCTGGTAAAGGGTGGCCACTCGCTCCGCCATCTGGCCGCGGGCGCGCTTCACCACCTCGATGATGGTTTCGGAAAGCTCGGCAGGGGCCATATCGCGGTAGGCCTTGGTGTGGAACTTGAGACCGACCAGATCACCGCTCGCGTTCACCGTCGCCGTTATTGATTTGTTTTTGGTTACGGCTTCCTCGGTTGCCGCCTCCAGGCTTGCGCTTGCGTCCTCCACTTGGCGGAGCTTCTCCTGCAGACGACCCAGTTCGCGTTCTCTCTCCTCCGGGTTCCCAAGACTCATTGCGCGCTCCACTCCTCTTGTTGTCTGTGCCGGGCGTCGGTCGGCCCAGCACTGTACTGTTCCGGCTGGCTGCGGTGCCCCAGACGCGTTCGTCCTCCGACAGCCACGTATTGCGCTGCTTTTTCTCGTTGCCGCCGCCGGCACCGCCCATGCCGCCCATGCCACCCATCGGCGGCATCATCCCCATGCCGCCCATGCCACCCATACCGCCGCCCAAGCCGCCGCCCAAGCCGCCGCCCGCTCCCGTGCCTGCCCCGGGGCCGCCCAGCCCAACGCCGGAACCCGGACCGCTGCTCCCCATGCCGCCTGGAGAACCCGGCCCGCCGGTGCCAGGCGACGGTTGGGGCCCGGAGAACATTTGGCTCCGGTCCGAAGACCCCGGCCCCTGGCCGGGATAATCCGTGCCGGGGCCCGATTGCAGGTTCGGTGGGCCCTGGTACACGCTTCCGCCTGGGTCGTCGTTGCCGCCGCTCGTCGGTGGCGGCGTGTATTCGGGAAAGTTCGTTGTATCCGGTCCCTGGTACTCCGGGAAGTCGGGCTGATCGATGTTTGCCGCGTTGGGGTCGTAACCTTCCGGGTAGCCCGTCTGCGGGTCGATCGGCAGGACCTCGCCGGTCTCGGGATCTGTGACGACGGGAAGTCCGGTTTCCGGGTTGTAGGGCAACCCGGTATCGGGGTCTATGGGGAAGGGTTCGCCCGTCTCCGGGTTGATCGGGCGGCCGGTCTCCGGGTCGGTTTCCAGAGTGGGGACCTCGGTCCCCGGGTCGTAGGGCTCGCCGGTAATCGGATTGATCGGGGCGACCTCGCCGGTCTCGGGGTCGACATCCAACGGCAGTCCCGTCTCCGGGTCGAAAGGCATCCCGGTGTCGGGATCCACAGGGAAGGGTTCGCCGGTGTCGGGATCGATCGGGAGGCCGGTCTGGGGGTCGATCTCCAGATTGTTTCGGCCACCGTTCCCGTTGCTGCCGTTCGGGCCGCCGGGGAAACTCGGTGGCGGAATTACAGGCGGGGGCGGGGGTGTGAAGTTGGTGTAGTCGGACGGGGGCACGTTGCCGTTGCCGCCGTTGTTGAAGTTGGGCGGGGGGACGTTGTTGCCGGCGTTGTTGAAGTTGGGCGGAGGCATACGGTTGCCGGAGTCGTCGAACTGCGGCGGCGGCACGTTGTTGTTGCCGCCGTTGTTGAAGTTGGGCGGGGGGACGTAGTTGTTTTCGCCTCCCTCGAATCTTGGAGGGGGAATTTCGTCCGGTGCCGGCGGGGGAACGTCAATTTTCTCGGGTCCGGGAGGTGGCCCGCCGCCGTTGCCTCCGTTGAGGTAATTGTTCCAAAAGTCCTCAGGGAGACCGCCGCCGTTGCCTCCGTCGTCGCCTCCGTTGGGGAAATCGTCCCAGAAGTCCTCAGGGAAACCATCCCCGCCGCCTCCGTTGGGGAAATCGTCCCAGAAGTTGTCAGGGAAACCATCCCCGTCTTTATCATCGCCGTTGCCGCCCCCACCGTTTGTAGAGCTATCGGGCGATAGCCAACCCTTTGGTTTTTTAAAGGACGGAATATCGGCCCGGGCATCATTGTAAGCGGTCTCAACGACGTTATAGAAGCTTACCGCCGCGTTCTCAAGTTCCTGAAATTGCTCTTGCCATTTTCCTCTTAGGTGCTTTAGTACCCTCTGGTCCGTATCGTCGCCCGGGTTCGATATTACCCCTGGCGCACCGCCATCTTGGATGTCGATGGTGAATTGACCACGGCCCTCATCCCATGTCTTGGTTGCATTGGCGGCGTTGTACCAATTTTCTAGTATGGTCTGGACTCGGGCATCATTGTTCCCCATCCATTCTTCACTTTTCTCCACCAGATCCTTTGTTTTTTCTCTGATGTCGTCAATGATCTTGGAGAGGTAGAAGTCAATATCACTCAACTGGAGTTGCATGTCATCTAGCCGGATATAGAGATCCTCCACACGATCAGCGAATGCGCCGGCGGCGGTTCCTCGGAATCCGCTATCGGGAAGGTCGAGATTCTGACGGAGTCCTTTCAGTCCATCACTATCCTTTCCGCCGGAGACCATCGTCTCAAGGAAATTTTCCAGTTCGTTGATCTCACGTGCTATTTTCGTCAAGGATCCCATGTCATGGGTTGTAGACCATTCTCCTCCCCCGTCCCCAAGGTTTTTCGCCACATTTGTTAGTTTCCTAAGTTTTTCTATGAAGTTTTTTTCGGTTTCCTCCCATAGCTTTTTGTTACGCTTGTAGCCCTGGATATGAGTTCCGGAATCATAATCATAGTAATAGCCGCCGTAAGTATAATAGGAATAGTCCGGCGGATCGTAGTAATCGAACCAGAGGTCTATCTTATCCCAGAAATTTCCATGAATGTCCTGGTTGTTCGGTGGGAAGTACCAGCCGATGGCTTCGTTGTCTTCGTGGTTTTCGAAGTACTCCCCTTCGGAAAGAACTTCGACGTTAGGTAGTGGAGGGTGGTGGCCGTTTTTCGCATCTTTCTTGTCGGCAAACAGGTTCATTATTTCATGGAATGGTTTAGGCAACGGTGACCTTCCATTCTTGTGGAGTGGGGTGGCATTCTAAAGTGGACCGGCGAGCCACACAAAACCATAAAATGCCGCTGCCGTCGTCATTCGATTCTTGTCAAGTCTGGGTTTCTTCGTCGCCGCCGTCGCCGCCGTCGCCGCCGTCGCCGCCGTCGCCGCCGTTGTTTCCGTTGTTGCCGTTGCCTTGACCCGGGCCTTGGAAACCTCCCCCACCGCCTCCTCCTGGAGGGGATACGGAGGGGGAACCGATGTACGCCAGAACCTCCGATGCGGTCAACTCCTGGTCCTCTTCCGCATTTTGTAGGCCACTCACATTTTTGTTCAAGATTCGGGTGACATCGTGCATCTCAAGGTAGATTTCTTTTACTGTTTCATGGATTGTCCGAAGGGAGTTGTCGACATTCTTTCCGAGTTCCGTGGCCATCGGTAGAGAATCGCCGTTTCCAATAAGCAGGAATCGCCCTTTTCCGGAATATCCCGAGAAATCTTTTTCTTGGCGTTCCAACTCTTCTGTGAGGGGCGTGAGGTATTTCTTGTTGAGATTTCTGATCATGCCGACGTCGATAGCGGTGACGTCGCCGTTCCCGCCATTGCCGTTCCCATTGCCTTGGCCGCCGCCGTCTTCGCCGCCGCCACCGTCGCCTTCGGTGTCGTCTTCGCTGCCGCCGTCTTCGC
>NZ_BAAGYZ010000088.1:0-4917 GCF_054778995.1 Streptomonospora sediminis | reverse complement strand
CGGCCGGTTCGGGCGCCGGCGCGGCCGGAGCCCGGGGCGCTGGCCGGTCGGGGGTGCCGTGCCGCGGGGCGGTGGCGCGGCCGCCGGGGTACCCGCCGCTGGGCGCCCCGGTCTGCGGGGCGCTCTCCGGGCGGGCGGCCGGCCCGGTGCGGTGGTCGACCGCCTGTTCCAGCGCGGTGGCATTGCGGCGCTCCAGGGTGCCCATGACCGGGTTGACATCGTGGCGCTGGTCGCCGGCCCAGTCCTCTGCGGATTCGCGGGGCAGCAGATGCACGAGGAGGAAGGTCTCGCCCGACTCCGGGGCCAGCATTACGCCGGTCCACGAGTCGCTGATACGGAATGTGCGAATCCGCGGGTCCTGCCCGTGGGCCAATGGGCGGATACGCAGGTCGGGATGGGCCAGCAGGGCGTTGAGCGAGAGTTCGCGGAATTTGCGCGTAGCCGCGAGCAGGCGCTCGCGCGTAGCCTTGTCGAGCTTGTCGTACTGCGGAAGACACGTCGCGTCGATCGCCAACTGCGGCATGGGCCTCCTTTTCGCGGCAGCGCGTCGGGGCGGCGAAAACCGCGCCCTCATTGCCATTCCCTCTGTTGTTGTATCTGAAGCTTGTGACATTACAGCCGCATTTGGCCGATTTTTTGGGTTTCGCCGATCCGGTCGGCCGGAGAATCGGCCGCCACCGTGCGCACCGCCGTGCCCGCGCACGTCCGCGGCCCCGGCCGGTGCACTGCGCCCCCGCGCACGCGGCTCCGCCCGCGCGCAACCCCGCGGATACCGTGCCCTCGTGCCCGCACGGCCCGGTCCCACTCCTGCGCAGCACCGCCCCGTGCCCGCGAACCCGCCCACGGCCCCGAATCCGTTGGGCGCGGCGCGGTACCGTGTTGGGTCCGGAGGCCTCCGGCCGATCGAGGCGCCGGTCGAGTGGGTGTATCTGGCAGAACTGCAGAGGTGAGCGAGCGGATGTCGCCGGAGAAGTCGAGCCAGTCGCACGGATCGGCTCGCAGATCGCTGCTGCGCTCTGCCACCGGGCTGATCGCACCCGTCATCTTCATCTCCGGTGCGCTGTTCCTGCAGATGGCCCCCGACCTGCTGGACGACTTCCCCCGCTCGGTCGTGTGGACCCTTTCGGCCATCGGCGCCATCTCCACCGCCGCGGTCACCGTCTTCCTGGAGCCGTGGCTGAGCGGCCGCCGCATGCGCAGCCGCCTGCGGAGCGCACCCGACGACCAGCCCCAGGTCGAGCTTCCGCCCTACAGCGAGGGCTTCACCGGCCATACGAGCCTGATGAACCGGCTGCGCCGCCGCTTCCGCAGTTTTCCGCGCGCCGGCATGCGCCGTTTCCTCAATCTTCCCGCCCTCTTCAGCGGCGGCGCCGGCCGGCGCTCGCCACTGGTGATCGTGGTCAACGGCGCTCCAGGTGCCGGTAAGACCCAGGTGGTCACCCAGATCGCGCACGAGGTCCTGGACCGCTTCCCCGATGGTGTGCGGTGGGTCGAGTTGGCGGGCGAACGCGAACCCGACGACACCGAGCCCGAGCCCGCCGATGCCGGGCCCGGCCGCCTGGGCCGCGGCCTGGGACTGCGGGTGCGGCGCATCTTCGACCGCAGTGCGCGCCCCGATCCCGCAAGCGCACCCGGCGACGTCCCCGAACCCGTCCTGCCCCAGCGCGAACCGCGCTCGCCCGAGAAAGTGCTGGAAGCGCTGGTCCACTCGATGCAGGGCCGCATCCCTTCCGGCGCCACCGCCGCCGAACTCTCCACCACCTGGCGGTCGCTGACCAACCGCAAACGCATGCTCATGGTCCTTGACAACGCCAAAGACGCCGCCCAGGTCGAGTCCCTGCTGCCCAACGGTCCGCGCTGCGCCGTACTGATCACTTCGCGGCGCACGTTCAGCGACGCCACCTTCGAGTACGAGGGCTACGCACTGGGCGAACTCAACCAGAACGAAGGAACGGAACTCCTCGACCGCCTCGCGCCGCCCGACCGCCGCGGCAGCCCCGCCGAACGCGACCGCAACCGGCGGGACCGCGCCGAGATCGTGCGGCGCTGCTACGGGCTGCCGCTGGCCATCCGGCTGTGCGGCGGCAGGTTGACCGAACGCTCCGACCCCAGTCCGCGCGAGGTCCTGGCCGAACTCGACGACATCGTCCGCAGCCCCCTGCTGCGCGGCCCCAACGGCTTCGCGGCCTCCTTCGCGTTCAGCCTCCAGCTCTGCGAGCCCCGCGAACGGCTGCTGCTCAAACGCATCGCAGACTCCGACCTGCGCAAGTTCAGCGACTGGTCGGCCGCGGTACTGCTGGACGTGCCCCGCGAGACCGCCCGCGACCTCATCGAAGAACTCGTCCGCCGATTCCTCGTGCTGCCCACCGAGCGCAACGAGACCGGCGAACACACCTTCCGCATCCACGACCTGGTGCGCGACACCCTGCGGCTGCTCGACCCGCGGGAACTCGTCCTCACCAGGTGGGAACTCGACAACTGGGACGAAGACGATAACCGCGCAGCCGCCCAGCGGCTGGTGTCGGCCTACACGTGGCTGGTGGAACAGGCCGCCGCCGAGGTCACCCGCACCCACGACCCCGCTGTGCTGAGCACGCGCACCGACCTCACCCCTCCTTCCGAGCTGGGCCTGGTACCCGCCGGGCGCCCGCGCCAGTGGCTCACCCAGGAGCGCGAGTCGCTGCTGATGTGCCTGCGGCTGGCCGAAGACCACGACCTCCCCGAACTCGGCTGGCGGCTGGCCCACGCCTTTGCCGCGCTATGCCAGGTGTGGCGGGTCTTCTGGGCCGACTGGGAACAGGCCACCCTCGCCGAACTCCGCACGGCCTACGGGCTGGGCGACCGCCTCGCAGGCGGCCTCGCCCGCCTCGACCGGGCCGAGATCTCCGGGAAGATGGGCGACTACGCGGCCGGCGTCGAAGACGCCCGGACCGCCCAACGGGTCTTCGACCAGACCGGAAGCCCCGATCCGCACTGGCGGGCGCGCGCCTGGCGCTCCCTCGGGGTGAACCTGCAGCGCCGCGGCCACCTCGACGGCGGCGCCGATGCGCTCAACGAGGCCGACCGGATCTTCGCGGCCGAAGGCGACCACTGGTGGCGGGCCCGCGTCCTGCGCGACCTCGCCCACGTGCACACCCAGCGCGGCCGGCGCAAGAGGGACGCGTTCACGCCGCGCCGCCAGGCTGAGGGCGACCAGCATCGCCGCGCCCAGGCGCTGCTGCGCATGGCCTGCATCATCTTCCGCGACGAAGGCGACTGGGAGGAGTACAGCAACGCGCGCATCGCGCTCGCCGAGGTCCTGGCGGCGCGCGGGCGCGAGCTCAACGCGTGGCTCATACTCGACGAAGTGCGCACCTCCTTCGCCCGCGCCGAAGAACGCTGGTACGCCGCCCGCTGCCAGCGCGTCATGGCCGAACTCGACACCCAGCGCCTCGACCTCCAGTACGAGGCCTGCGACCTCGCGCTCAACCCCGCCCGGGGCGAGGAACGCCGCGACATCGTCGAGGGCCACGTCGCCCGCGAAAGCCGCCGCCTCAAACCCGACTCGACCTATGAGCACCGGCGGATCGGCGCCCGCTTCGCCGACGACCTGCGGGAGCCCGCACAGCGCTACCTGGGCGGGTACTTTGCCGCGCAGGAACGGTGGTTCGCCCAATTGCCCCGTGCCGGGCGCGACGGGCTGCGCCATGTGGCACAGCAACGCCAGCGCTGGTCGGTGCCGCAGCGCATCGAGATGCTCGACGAGGCCATCGCCACGCTGCGCGGGATGGGCGACGTGTGGGGCACGCACCGCACCCGGTTGGCGCTGGGGCGGGTGCGGCTGCGCGCGGGCGGCGATGTCGACGAGGCCGCGGCCGTCATGCGCGAGGCCGCCGAGGGCTTCCGCGACCTCGGCGACCAGCTGTGGCACGCCCGTGCCCACCGCGCGGCGGCCGAGGTGCTCTCGGCCTGCGGTTACCCCCGCTACGCCGTGACCGATGCCGAACGCGCCTACGAAGGTTTCCAGCGGCTCGGCGACCGCGTGGGCCGCATCGGGGCGCAGGAACTCTTCGGCCGGCTGCTCGAAGAGACCGGCAACACCGACGACGCAGTGCACCACCTCACCGCGGCTCGCGAGACCGCCCGTGAGGAAGGCCTCGAATGGCGCGGCCGCGATGCCCACCACCGCCTCAACCGCATCTTCGGCGGCCGCGCCGGTTCCGGTTCGGAGCGGGCGAAACAGCAGGTGCCGGGCGTCCCGCCGCAGGCGGCACCCCCGGCGCCGGGGGCCGATACAGGATCGGGCGCCGACCCCCACCGCCAAGGCCGCGATCCGGGGCGGGCAACAGCGGACGGCGAATCCGCGGACGGCCAATCCGCGGCCACCGGCGGCGCCGAGCCTCCGGGCGGGTACCGGCTCCCGGGCCCGCGCCGGGCCGACTCCCCGCACGAACACCGGCGTCCGGCCGAGCCGGGCGCTCCGCAACGCCAGGTAGGCCCCGAACCGGCACATCCGGTAAGCCCGCACGAGCCGGAGGGATCGAACAGCACGGCGCCGGACGCCTCGGCCTCGGGCGGCACGGGCGACACAAGCGGTTCCGCGGCACCGGACCCCGCCCGTACCGGTATGGCCCGACCGGACACCTTGAGCGGTTCGCACGGCTTGAGCGGTCCGCGGGCGGGCGCCGCCGCCGACACCGCCTCCGGCCGCGGGAACAATCCGGCCGCCGACCACCCGAGCACCGACTCCACCACCGGCGACGACCCCGCCGACCCCGTCGAATAGCCGGTCGATGCCGCTGGTTGCCGTGTTTCCATTTCCCCTTCCCGCACCCCCGTCCGGCACTGCCACCGGCGGCGCCTGGAGGGCGAACATGCCCTAGATCGTTGATGGGAGTTGTTGTGTGTACCGGTCAGTGGTCGTAGGCGATCAGTGAC
>NZ_BAAGYZ010000087.1:0-29256 GCF_054778995.1 Streptomonospora sediminis | reverse complement strand
GTCACTGATCGCCTACGACCACTGACCGGTACACACAACAACTCCCATCAACGATCTAGTTGCGCTGGAGTGTCCTAGGCGGCGCGGCGTTTGCGGCGGGCCGCGCGGGCGCGTTCGACCGCGGGGCCGATGGTCTCGGCCAGGGTGTCGACGTCGGCGCGGGTGGAGCCCCGGCCCAGGGAGAACCGCAGTGAGCTGCGCGCGGTGGCGGTGTCGGCACCCATGGCCAGCAGCACGTGGCTGGCCTGGGAAACCCCCGCCGAGCAGGCCGATCCGGTCGAGCACTCGATGCCGTTGGCGTCCAGCAGCATCAGCAGCGCGTCGCCCTCGCAGCCGGGGAAGGACAGGTGGGCGATACCGGGCAGCCGGTGGTCGGGGTTCCCGTTGAGTACGGTGTCGGGCACGCGTTCGCGCACTTGGGCGACCAGCCGGTCGCGCAGCCCGGCGAGTTCACCAGTGTGGGTTTCGCGTTCCTCGACGGCCAGGCGCAGCGCTGTGGCGAACCCCCGCAGCAGCGGGGTCATCAGCGTGCCCGAACGGACCTCGCGCTCCTGGCCGCCGCCGTGCAGCACCGGCACGGGGTCGATACCGCGGGCCAGCAGCAGTGCGCCGGCGCCCACCGGCCCGCCGAGCTTGTGCCCGGTGGTGGTCAGCGCCGAGACGCCGCTGGCGGTGAAATCGACCGGTTCGGCGCCGACCGCCTGCACGGCGTCGGTGTGGAACGGGATGCCGTACTCGCGGGCGACGGCGGCGAGTTCCTGCACCGGTTGCACCGTGCCGACCTCGTTGTTGGCCCACATGACCGAGATCACGGCAACGTCGCCGGGGTTGCGGGCGATGGCGGCCCGCAGGTCCTGCGGTGCGACCCGACCCGAGGAGTCGACGGGCAGTTCCTCGCAGACCGCGCCCTGGTATTGGCCCATCCATCCCGCGGGGTCGAGAACGGCGTGGTGTTCGACCGAGCTGGTCAGGATGCGGTTGCGGGCCGGATCGGCGCGGTTGCGGGCCCAGTAGAGGCCCTTGACGGCAAGGTTGTCGGCCTCGGTTCCGCCACCGGTGAAGACCACCTCGTTGGGATTGCAGCCCAGCGAGCCGGCGATGGTCTCGCGTGCCTCTTCGACGGTACGGCGGGACCGGCGGCCGGCCCCGTGCAGGGAGGAGGCGTTACCGAGGCGGCCGAACTCCTCGGTGATCTCGGCGGCGGCTTCGGGCCGCATTGCAGTCGTGGCTGCATGATCCAGGTACACCATGGCGCTTCCAAGGATACGGCGGCGAAACGCGCCGGTGTTGCGCGGCCCGGCCCGAGCGGAGGGTGCGGGGGGGGCGGCCGGGCGGCGCGGACGGCCCGGCGCGGCCCCGGGGGCAAGCCGCCCGGGGCCGCGTCCGCCGCCGCCCGAGAGCGGCCGGGCCTACTTGCGCTCGGTGATCTCGGCGGTGAGCTGCGGGGCGACCTTGTGCAGGTCGCCGACAACGCCGAAGTCGGCCAGCTCGAAGATGGGCGCCTCGGGGTCCTTGTTCACCGCGACGATGTTCTTCGAGGTCTGCATGCCGGCCCGGTGCTGGATGGCACCGGAGATGCCCAGGGCGACGTACAGGTTCGGGCTGACCGTCTTGCCGGTCTGGCCGACCTGGAACTGGTTGGGGTACCAGCCGGAGTCGACTGCGGCGCGCGAGGCGCCGACCGCGGCACCCAGCGAGTCGGCGAGCGCCTCGACCACGGAGAAGTCGTCGGAGCCGACACCGCGCCCGCCCGAGACCACGATGGCGGCCTCGGTGAGTTCGGGGCGCGCGCCCTTCTCCTGCACGACCCGCTCGACGACCTTGGCGGCGGTGGCGGTGGCCGACAGCTCCACCGCTGCCTCTTCGAGCTCTGCCGCGCCCGGGGCGGGCTCGGGCGGAACCGAGTTGGGGCGCACCGCCACGACCGGCACGCCCGAGCGCACCCGGGAGTGGGTGACGGTGGCGCCGCCGAAGACGCTGTGCTCGGCGAGCAGTTCGCCGGTGATGTCCACCACGTCGGTCAGCACACCCGAGCCCAGCTTGACGGCGGTGCGCCCGGCGATCTCCTTGTTCTCCGGGGTCGCCGAGACGAGCACGGCCGCCGCCGAGGCGTCGCCGGCCAGCTTCGCCAGCAGCTCGGCCTTTGGCGCGACCACGTAGTCGTCGAGTTCGGCCGGTGCCGTGTACACCTTCTCGGCGCCGTACTCGGCCAGTTTCGCCTGGCCGGATTCGGCGCCGCCGCCGACCCACACGGCCGCGGGCTCGCCGATGCGGCGGGCGGCGGTGAGCAGTTCGGTGGTGACCTTCTTGACCTCTCCGTCGACGTGGTCGACGAGGACGAGGACCTCAGCCATCTGTCAATCCTTCCTTCGTCTCCGCCGGACCTACACGAACTTCTTCTCGGCGAGGAACTCCGCGGCCTTGGTGCCGCCGTCGCCCTCGTCCTTGACGACGGTGCCGGCGGCCCGCGGCGGGGCCGGTGCGAAGTCGGAGGTCTCGGTGCCGGCCTTGGCCAGCCCGACCTGCGCGGTGTCGATACCGGCGTCGGCGACCGAAAGCTTCTCCACCGGCTTCTTCTTCGCCTGCATGATCAGCTTGAACGAGGGGTACCGCGGCTCGTTGATCTTCTCGACGACCGAGACGACCGCGGGGAGCTGCGCCTCGACGACGTCGTAGCCGTAGTCGGTGGCACGCTGGATGCGGATGGCCGAGCCGTCGACGTCGACCTTGCCGGCGAGGGTGAGCTGCGGCAGGCCGAGGTACTCGGCCAGTGCCGCGCCGACCACGCCGGTGCGGGCGTCGGTGGATTCGGAGCCGAGCACGACGAGGTCGAACCCGACCGTGCCCAGCGCCTTCGACAGCGCGTAGGCGGTCTGCAGCGCGTCGGAGCCGTGCAGCTCGTCGTCGACGAGGTGTACGGCCTTGTCTGCGCCCATCGACAGCGCCTTGCGGATGGAGTCGGTGGCCTGGTCGGGTCCCATCGTCAGGACGGTGACCTCGCCGCCGTGCTTCTCCTTGAGGAGCAGCGCCTCTTCGATGGCGTACTCGTCGAGCTCGTTGATGACGCCGTCCGACGCCGCCCGGTCCAGCGTGTGGTCGTCGGACGAGAGTTTGCGCTCGGTCGCCGTGTCGGGGACCTGCTTGACCAATACGACAATATTCATGGCCGGTGGCCGACCTCCCTGCACTCCCATGCGTCGCCCGCTCGGACGGCGCGGGCGCCTAATGCGCCCGTGGCCCCTTCAGGGTGCCAAATGCACTGTTGCCATCGGGTGGCGGGGCGGCGTTCCTGTCACGCTTCCCGCCTGCGGTTTTCCTGTCCCACCCCGATGTTACTGGCTAGTAGCACGCGGGGCGAACGCGCCCCGCCCGCGGCGGGTGCCGCGGTCGCCACTGCGGTTCCGGCCAGGGGTCAGCCGCCGAAGATCGGCCAGCCCGAGGGCCCGCTGCCCATCAGCCACCACGACGGCGCCGAGCTGATGCCGTAGGAGAGGACCAGCATCGCCAGCAGCACGACCGCCACGATCACACCCCAGTAGACATAGGTGTTGCTGACCGTGATGCCGTCGATGGCCGAGCGCGCCTGGCGCACCGCGCCGCGGCCGTTGGGGCCGAGGAAACTCAGCATCACGACCAGGGTGAAGGCGTAGGACCCGACGAAGTTCGGCGTGTTGCTGCCATCTCCGGACAGCATGGTGATGACGATCCCGATCAGGATCCCGGCCAGCAGGTAGCCCAGCCCGAACAGCAGGTTGCGGCCCAGTGTGCGCAGCACTGCCCACGGCAGGCTCAGCGCGATCACCATGTTGTCGGAACTGCGCGGGCCGCGGGTCTGCAACCGCCGGGCGTGCTCGTTCTTGACCGTGTCCAGCGCACCGAGGATGCTCGCGGTGAGCAGGCCCAGGATCAGGCCCGCCGGCGGCAGGGTCAGGCAGATGCCGCCGAGGAAAACCAGCACCGGGATGAGCAGCAGCCACGGCAGCGGGCGGGAATCGCGGTCGTCGTAGTGCCCGCCGGTGTCCTCGCCCCTGCTGTCGGAGTCGATGTAGTCGCTGAGGCGGTCGCCGCCCGAGGGGCGGAACCGGTCGTACCAGCGGCCGCCCTCTTCGGTATCGCCGCCGGAGCGGCGCGAGCGTTTCTCCTCGACCGGCGTGAGGACGTCGCGGAAGTCCTCGGGGCGCAGCGTGGAGTTGAAGTACTGGGTGCCGGGGCCGGAATCGACGGCGTCTTCGGCCTCGTAGGTGCCGAGCAGGCCGGTCTGCTGCGGCGAGCGGGGGTCGTCGGCGGCGCGCATGGTCTGGTCGGCACCGCCCGCACCGCCGACCCGGGTCTGGTCGGGGGCGCCTTGGCCAGCGGCCATGGTGTGGCCGGAATCACCGCCGGAACCCCGGGGTTCGGGCGCCGCAGTGTCGCCGCCCGCGGCCGAACCCGCCAGGGCACCGGCCCCTGCTCCCGCCGCCGCACCGGCCGCCATGGCGCCCGAACCGCCGCCGCGGTCGCCCCCCGCCCCGGGCTCCTGGGTGCTGCCCTGCACGGTGTGCCTGCCGGTCACCCCGCCGCCCTCGGCATAGGCTGCGACGTCCTCGCTCCAGGGGAGATCGAGGTTGAGCCGCCCGGTCTGCTCGACGAGCCGGGCCGCGGTGGGGCGGGCCGCCATGTCGCGCGAGACCGCGGCCTGGACCAGCGGCTGCAGCGCGTCGGGCATGCCGTCGAGACTGATCTCGCCGTTGAGGATGCGGAAGAAGATGACTTCGAAGGACCCGGCGCCGTAGGGCGGCGTGCCGGTGGAGGCGAAGGCGACCGTGGCGCCCCACGCGTGGACGTCGGTGGCCGGACCGAGGTCGGTGCCCTCGATGACCTCCGGGGAGAGATAGCTCGGGGTGCCGACGAACGTACCGGTCTGGGTGAGCTTGGCGCCGTCGACGGCGTGGGCGATACCGAAGTCGATGACGATCGGTTCGCCGTTGGAGATGATGACGTTGCCGGGCTTGAGGTCGCGGTGGATCACGTCGGCCGCGTGGATGTCGCCGATCGCGCGCGCCAGGCCCGACACGAACCGGGTCAGAGCGCGGCCGCGCAGCGGGCCGTGGTCGGTGACCGTCGCGTCGAGCGTGGTTCCGGGGACGTACTCGGTCACGACCCAGGGCAGTTCGGCGTTGGTGTCGGCGTCGATGACCTCGGCGACATTGCTGCTCTGCACCCGGCGCATGGTGGCGACCTCGCGCGCCAGCCGCGCCCGGGCGATATGGTCGCCGGCGACCTCGGAACGCAGCACCTTGATCGCGACGAGCCGGTCCTGCCGGGGATCGACGGCTTGGTACACGACACCCATTCCGCCTGAGCCGATCCGGCGGCGGATCATGTATGGGCCGACGCGTTCCGGCAGCTCCTCACCTTCGGGGAAACCTGCCGTCATTGCCATTGCGAATTCATCCCCTCAAACCTGGCACACCATGAGAACAAGCCTATCCGCTGGGGATGGCCGGGCCGAAAAAGCCGGACCCGGCCGACGGACCGATCCGCCACCGCTCACGCTCCACCGCGATCACGTCCTTCGGCGCCGCGTCGCGGGTGTGCGGCGCACCCCGCTTCGCGGCGGCTCCACCGAGCCGTAAAACAAAACCAGCCGGGCCACCCGGATGCGGGTAGGCCGCGGCGGCGGCCGGGCCGCGCGGCCCGCCGTCCAATCGACCCCAAGTATGACGCACATTGCGCCGGTTGTGGTTCGGCGAGATGGCCGGAATCCGTTTCCGCGGCCGGTCCCCGCACCTCGCCGCGTCGCCAAGCAGGGCAAGGACGTGCGGCAGGTGCCGTGGCGGCACCGGAGAACGACACGCCGGGCGGATGGGGGTCATCACGGGCGCGCCGCGGTTTTTCGGCAAGGGGCGCCCCGCAAGGGCGGCGCCGGGCGTCCGGCTACCGGCGCGCTCAGTCGACGCGCACGCCCAGCCCCGAAACGGCCTCGGCCCCGGGCAGCCGGGTCAGGTCCGCGCCGGGCAGCACCAGCTTGGAGGCGCGCAGCCCGCTGCCGATGACCACGTGGCCCGCCTGCAAGACCGCCTCATCGACCAGAATCGGCCAATCGGCCGGCAGGCCGACGGGGGTGATGCCGCCGTACTCCATTCCGGTCGCCGCAACCACGTCGCCCTGGTCCGCGAACGATGCCTTGCGCGCACCCAGGTGGCGCCGGGCCACCCCGTTGACGTCGGCGCGGGTGGTCGCCAGCACCATGCACGCCGCCATGCGCACCCGGCCGGCCCGTTTGGCGGTGATGACCACGCAGTTCGCCGAGGAGCCCAGCGGGATGTCGTAGGCGGCGGCGCAGTTGGCGGTGTCGGCCAGGTCCGGGTCGATGGGCGCCGCCAGCACCCGGTCTGCGGGCTCCCATCCCTCAAGCCCGGCGGCGACCGGGCCGGCCAGCAGATCGGGGCGCCGGCGGGCAGGTTCCGTTTTCAGTTCCCACATGCGGTATCCCTCATCTCCGGTCCGTCATCGTCATCGTCGTGTTCCGGTGCCGCCGCCACCGCCGCGGGTCCGCGACGGCCCGGGCGAACGGCCGGACCGGCGGCGGAGCGGGCGGGCGGGCGCGGCAGAGCTTAACGGCCGGAAAAGCGGGCCTTGCCGGGCCCTTCCTCGACGAAGCTGCGCATCCCCGCCTTCTGGTCCTCGGTGGCGAACAGGCCGGAGAACTGCAGCCGCTCGATCTCCAGCCCGGTGGCGATGTCGGTCTCCAACCCGCCGTCGATGGCCTCCTTGGCCGCTGCCAGCGCCACCGCGGGCCCGTTGGCGTAGCTCGCCGCCATCGCCGCCGCGTGGCCGTAGACCTCGGCGGCCGGGACGACCGAGTCGACCAGGCCCATGGCGAGCGCTTCGTCGGCGCCCACGTGGCGCCCGGTGAAGATCAGGTCCTTGGCCCGGGCCGGACCGATCAGCCGGGGCAGGCGCTGGGTGCCGCCGGCACCGGGGATGACGCCGAGCCTGATCTCGGGCTGGCCCAGCCGGGCGTCCTCGGCGGCCACCCGGAAGTCGGCACACAGCGCCAGCTCGCACCCGCCGCCCAGTGCGAAACCGGTGACGGCGGCAATGACCGGCTTGGGGATACGCGCCACCGCGGTCAGCGAGCCCTGCAGGATCCGGGAGTGGGCTGCCATGTCGGTATAGCCCATTTCGGCCATCTCTTTTACGTCCGCGCCAGCGGCGAAAACCCGCTCGCCGCCGTAGATGACGACGGCGCACACCTCGCCATCGGTGGCAACCTGCTCGGCCGCGACCGCGAGTTCGCGCTGCATCTGCGCGTCGAGCGCGTTCATCTTCGGCCGGTCCAGCCGGATCACGGCGACCGCCGGGTTCTTTGGATCACGCTCTACCCGGACGACCTCGCCCGCGGTCCCATCGAAACTCGCCACCCGGCACCCTCCGCCACATCGTCGGCCGCGTCTTCCGCCGCCCCACGTTCCAATACCTACCACTGCCCGCGCTGCGTGGTCTCCACCCCTGCCCGCCCCTGCCGGCGGCCGGCCGGCACGTGCGGGCGGGCGGGCGGCGTCAGAAGGTCAGCGGCGTCCAGGTGCCCGCCGCCGCCGAAACGGCGTGGGCGATGGCCAGTACGGCTGCGGTACCGGTGATGAGCAGGGTGTCCGCACGCCGCCAGCGGCTGAGCCGGGCGTGGCTGCGCGGGCCGCCGGCGAAACCGCGGGCGTCCATGGCCATCGCCAGCAGCGTTCCCGTCCGTATCGCCCGCACCAGGAGCGCAAACGCCTTTCCGGCGAAGATGGCGACCGCGCGCAGCGGGTTGCCGCCGGAATCCAGTCCGCGGGCGCGGCGCGCCCGGCCCAGGGTGCGCCACTGCTCCAGCAGCAGCGGCACCAGCCGCAGCGCGGCCAGCACCGCGATGGCCGGGCGCTCGGGCACGCGCAGCCGCTGGACCAGCGAATCGGCCATGTCGGTGGGATCGCTGGTGATCGCCGCGAGCACGCTGGGCAGCGCGATCGCCAGGAGCCGCACCGCCGCCCCGGCCGCGGCCATCGGCCCGTCCTCGCCGAAGACCAGGTTGACCAGGCCGATCGATGCGCCCATGACCAGCAGCGGGGCGCACACCGCCGCCAGCCGGGCCGGGCCCGGCCCCGAGAACGGAAGCAGCGCCAGCCCGGCCGCCAGCACCACCGCCGCGGTCACCGGGTCCACGACCGGGATCAGCCCGGCGGCGACGAGCAGGGCGGCAAGCAGCTTGCCCGCGGGATCGGCCCGCGCCAGCCAGGCCCGCGGCGGCACGCCGGCGGCGTCGGCGGAGTGCGCGTCCCGCGGTGCGCCCGGTTCCGCGGGAGGCCGCGGTTCCCCCCGCTCCCCCGGCTCCCCGTGTTCCCGGGGTGCCTGCGCCTCGGGGGGTTCCCGTTCGGGAGTCCGCGCGGCAGGGCCGGCGGCGACCGCGGCACGCGGACGGCCGGAGCCCTGCGGCCGGGGCCCCGCGGTCGGACCCTCGCGCGCAGGCTCAGCGGCGCTCATCCGCATCTCCTTTCCCCGGCTCCGGTTCCGCGGGCTCCCGCGGTTCGCCACCGGCGCCGCCGTCCCGCTGCCCGTGCGCACCCGCGCCCACGCCAGCGGGGCCATGGGGCAGGGATGCGGCGCCCGGCGCTGCCCGGCCGGGCGGCGGCTGCGGGCGGCCGGTGCGGCCGGCGAGCAGCGGGATCTCGGTATCGGCGAAGCAGCGCAGCAGTGCCGTGTCGTGGGTGGCGGTGACGATGGCGCGGCCCTGGGCGCGCAGTTCGGCCAGCAACTCCACCAGTTCCCGCCACGTACGGGTGTCCTGGCCGAACGTCGGCTCGTCCAGCAGGAGCACGTCGGGGCTGTGTGCAGCGCCGGAGCTCAGTGCGGTGGCCACCGACAGCCGCCGCTTTTCGCCGCCGGAGAGGGTGAAGGGATGCACATCGGCGAGTGGGGCCAGCCGCAGGCGGTCCAGCAACCCGTCCACCCGCCGCTGTGTCTCGGGCCGCCCCAGCCCGGCCCGGCGCGGCGCGAAAGCCAACTCGTCGCGGACGCTTCCGGTGACGAACTGGTCCTCCGCGTGCTGGAACACCGTTCCCACGTGGCGCGCGAGGAGCCGGGCCCGCCACTTCGCCAGCGGGCGGGTACCGGCCTTGCGCAGGCGGCCGCGCGGCAAAACCGTGCCGGTGTCGGGTGCGGCCAGTCCGGCGAGCAGCCCCAGCAGCGTGGATTTGCCCGCCCCGTTGGGCCCGGTCAGCACGGTCGAGCAGCCTTCACGCACCGCCGCGTCGGCGCCATGCAGCACCGTGGCGCCGGAGGTCCCCAGCAATCCGCCGTCGCCGGGGGCGCGGGCCGTGCAGTCCGCGGCCTCGATCACGGCCGGCCCGGGGGTGCCCGCGCGCACCTGCGGCCGCGGCTCCCTGCCCGGAACCCACACGCCCTGCTCGGCGAGGCGCCGGCCGTGGTCGGCGAAGACGGCGGCGGGCGCGCCGTCGGCGACAACTCCGCCCCCGGGTTCGACCACGACCACCCGGTCGACCAGGTCGGCCACGCCCGCCGCCGCTCCGCCCATGGCGGTGCCGCCGACGACCTCGGCGACGCGGTGCTCCACGAGCACCATCGTCGCTTCGCTCCTGCGCAGCAGGGCCTCCAGCACGCGCCGCACGCGGGCGGCGCCGGCGTGGTCGAGGTTGGCGGTGGGCTCGTCGAGCAGCAGCAGGCCGGGCCGCATCGCCAGCGCGCCGGCCAGCACCAGCCGCTGTTTCTCCCCGCCGGACAGGGCTGCGGTGGGCCGGTCGGGCCCGTAACCGAAGCCGACCTCGTCCAGGGCGGCGCGAACCCGCGCCCAGATCTCCGCGCGGTCGAGGCCGAGGTTCTCCGGGCCGAATGCGGCGTCGTCGCCGGCGCGGGCCATGACCAGTTGGGTCTCGGGGTCCTGGCTCACCAGCGCGACCGCGCCGCGCCGGGCGGCGGCGGGCGCGCCGTCGATGCGCAGCCGCCCTTCCTCGTCGCCCGAGACGGCGCCGGCGGCGCCGGTCAGCCCGGCCAGGGCGTGCAGCAGCGTGCTCTTGCCGGCCCCTGACGCGCCCAGCAGCAGCACGCGCTCGCCGGGTTCGACGGCAAGGTCGACACCGCGCAGCGCCCAGTCGGCGCGGCCGGAATGGCGCCAGCCCCAGCCGGCCAGCTCCACCCGCGCCCCGCCACCGCCGGCAGCGTTCATCCGCGTGCCGATGGGAAGGCCGAAAGCGCGCCGGCGCGGGCCAGCGCGGAGGTCAGCAGCCGGGCGCCCGCACCGCCGATGACGGCGGCGCTGACAACGACGAGTACACCGAAGGCGACCTGGAAGGACAGCGGCCAGGTCGGGTAGTAGCGGACGTTGTCCCAGATGGCCGGGGCGATTCCGGCCGCGGCGGCGGCGAGCATCGCGGTGGGCATGCCCCAGCGGCGGTAGCGGCCGGCGGCAAAGACGAGTTCGGGCAGCAGCCCTTGCAGGAATCCGGCGACGATGACGCCGACGCCCCACGGTGTCCCCAGGACCATGGAGACGAACGCCGCGGCCGTCGAGGTCAGCACCGCCGCGCCGGGTTTGCGGACGATCAGGCCGCCGAGGACTCCGGGCAGCAGCCACATGCCGTAGATGGCGGCTTGGGCGGGCGGGAAGAAGGCGAACAGCGGGGCGGTCACCTCCCACAGCAGGTTCCAGGCCCAGAAGATCACGCCCACGGCCACGCCCAGGACGGCCGGGACGACGATGTCGACGGTGCGGTACGCCGGGAGGGCGCGCCGCAGCCGTTGGGAGAATGCGTTGTTGCCCGTGCCGGTGGTCGGTACTTGCCCGGTCAATGGGTCGTCCCTTCGCAGTGCGAGGGGGCCCCAGCCCAAGAGCGCCAACCGGGCCCGGGTGCAGCGCGGATCGGACCGCGCGGTCGCCGGGTCGGCTGACGGGTTCACTTCACGACTTCCTGCGCTGGCATTACCCAGATCAGGTGGTGTGAGGGTCTGCGGTTTTGCAACCGCACTCTCAGCGCCAAAGCGCTCCCCTGTCGGTTTTGCCTCCATTATGGGGACTTCGGCATACCAAAGGTCAAGGCGGCACCCTTCGCTGCAGGTCAACGGGGTTAGCCTGCATCGGCCAGGCGGGCGGTGCGCCCCGCTAACCGGCGACCCGGCGACCGGCTCCGCCGACACTGCCGGCACTCCCCCGAGCCCCGCCGCCGCACCGGGCCGGCCGCCTCGCACGACCGGCCGCCTCAGCCGCGGTTGCGTGCCTCGATGAGGAAACGGGTCGAGTGGGCGGTGAAGGAACCTTCGGCCCGGATGCGGTCGTGCAGTTTCCGCAAGGCGCCGCGGTAGCGCTCGACCGTGAACCCCGGGACGATCCAGATCACCTTGCGCAGGAAGTACACCACCGCGCCGATGTCGTGGAACTCCGCACGCAGCGTCTCCATCCGCAGGTCGCGGACTTCCAGCCCGGCCTCCTGCGCGGCGGACGCCGCGGCGTCGGGGTGGCGGCGGTTGCGGACCGCGGGCGGTTGCGGGCCGAGGAAGTGCTCCACCAACTCGAAGAGGCTCGCCGGGCCCACGTGCTGCGCGAAGTAGTCGCCGCCGGGACGCAGCACACGGGCGATCTCCGACCAGTGGGTCTCGACCGGGTGCCGGCTCACCACCAGGTCGAAGACCCCATCGGTGAACGGCAGCGGCGGCTCGCCCGCTGTGGCGACCACGGCCGCGCCGCGCGGGTGCAGGCGCGCGGCGGCGCGGGCGGCGTTGGGCGGCCAGGACTCCGTGGCAACGGTCAGCACCGGCAACTCGGGCACCTCGGCGAGGACCTCGCCGCCGCCGGTCTCGATGTCCAGAGCGGCACGGGCGCCGGCCATCCGCTCGGCCATGGACCGGGCATAGCCCCACGAAGGCCGCTCCTCGCTCGCGCGTCCCTCCAGCCAGGAGAAATCCCAGCCCTCTACCGGGGCAGCGGCGGCTTCGGCCACCAGAGCCTCGAAGTCGCCGCCGCCGATGTTGCCGCCCATGCGTCCGATCCGCCTTTCCGCGCTGCACTGCCCGCTCCGCCCGGGCCGGCAACTCCCGGCCCTGGGGACCCCGCGGGCGGAGGCTGCCAGTGCGGCTCCGAATGCGCCAGCGGTTTTCCCGGCGGCGCCCGGCGGCAACGGCCGGCTGTGCGGCCTTGTGGTCTGCCGGGTGACAGGTTGGTCTGGGGAAAAGCGGCACCGAGGGCGGTGGCGGCCCGGGTGGGCGGGCACGTGTCCGCTATATCGGGTTCCGGGGCTCAAGTTAGCGATGATCATGCAGAAATGCCCGTCTCAGCTTTGATATTTGGTCATCTCTGCATGATCATCATGCTGGGCAGTCCATAAGTGACGTATTGCTTCTGAGATGCCCGGTTTGCGTTCTGATTCGGGTGGGATGAAACAGGTAGCGCGGTCAGCCGCAACGCCGCCCCACCGCCGCCCCGTTGCGGCTTCGACCACCCGTGCACGGCACCGGTGGTCGCCCGCCGGAGCCCGCGCTGCCCCCGGCGCCGCTTTTCCTTGCAGGCCGCCCGGCACCCGGCCGACTGCAAGGCCGCACAGCGGACCGGTGCCGCCCCGTTAGGGCCGCTACTGCCCGCTCGCAGTACCGCCGGCAGTCGGCCTCAACCCTCCGCGGCAGTCGCTGCCGCATTTCACGTTCAGACCACCCCTCGGCCGACCGCGGACAAGGCCGCCGAGCGGACCCCCGCATCGGCCCGGCCCACCCCGCGCCGGTGCGGCGCAACCGCCCCTCAGCGCAGCACCATCCCGTCGTCGGGGCTCTCGGGCAGGTCGGGCACCGCTACCAGGCCCATCTCGGCGGGTTCGCTCAGCAGCGGGTGGCTCGGCAGTACCCGCACCGTGAACCCGCAGTTTCCGGCGCGGGCCAGCGGCACGGCCCCGCTGTAGCGCACCACACCGGAGCCTTTCCGCGGTGGGCTCTCGGCCGATGCGCGGCCCTGCGCCGCCGTGCCGGCGGTGCCGCAGGCCGGGGGGTCTTCGGCCGCGAGCTCGGCCAGCGCCGGGTCGACCAGCGCCTCGGAGTCCGACACCCGGCCCAGGGCGACCTCGACCCGCACATCGTCGGGGCACAGCCCGCCCAGGGCCACTGACGCGCGCACTCCGAGGTCGCCGCCGACCAGCGGCGGCCCGTCGGTGCCGGCCATCTCGATGTGCTCGACCCGCACACTCGGCCAGGCGGCCCGCACCCGCTGTTTCCAGGCGGCGAGTTCGCGTGCGCCGCGCATGTCGGAGGCGGCCAGGATCCGCGAGGAGTCGGCGGCGCCCTGGTAGAGCCGGGTGGCGTAGTCGCGGAACATGCGCGTGGCCAGCACCTTGGGCCCCAGGGATACCAGCGTGTGCTTGACCATCTCCAGCCAGCGCTTGGGCAGGCCGCGGTCGTCGAAGTCGTAGAACAGCGGTGCAACCTGCTGCTCGACCAGTTCGTACAGCGCCGCCGCCTCAAGGGCGTCGCGCCGGTCGGGGTCGTCGACACCGTCGGCGGTGGGGATGGCCCAGCCGTTGGAGCCGTCGTGCCACTCCTCCCACCAGCCATCGCGCACGGAGAGGTTGAGGCCGCCGTTGAGCGCGGCTTTCATGCCCGAGGTGCCGCACGCCTCAAGCGGGCGCAGCGGGTTGTTCAGCCACACGTCGCAGCCCTGCACCAGCGAGCGCGCCAGCGCCATGTCGTAGTCGGGCAGGAACACGATCCTGCGCCGCACCCGGGGGTCGTCGGCGAAGCGGACGATCTCCTGGATGAGCCGCTTGCCGCCTTCGTCGGCCGGGTGGGCCTTGCCCGCGACGACGATCTGCAGCGGGCGGTCGGGGTCGTGCAGCAGCGACGCGAGCCGGCCGCGGTCGTGCAGCATCAGCGTGAGCCGCTTGTAGGAAGGCACGCGGCGGGCAAAGCCGATGGTGAGTACCTCGGGGTCGAGCACGTCGTCGATCCAGCCGAGTTCGGCCCCGCTGGCGCCGCGCCGCCGCCACGAGGCGCGCAGGCGCGCGCGGGCGTCGGCGACCAGGCGCTCGCGCAGGGTGCGGCGCATCTGCCAGAGCTCGTCCTCGGACGCGCCGGTGAGTTTGCGCCAGCCTTCGGCGCTGGTGAACTCGCCGGTGTCGGGCACCATGCGCCGGGCGAGTTCCTGGGCTTCCTCGGCCACCCAGGTGCGCGCGTGCACCCCGTTGGTGACGGCGGTGATGGGGACTTCGGCGGTGTCGAAACCGGGCCACAGGCCGCGGAACATGTCGCGGCTGACCGCACCGTGCAGTTTGCTGACCCCGTTGACCCGCTGGGCCAGCCGCATGCCCATGACGGCCATGTTGAACACCGCGGGGTCGCCGCCGGCGAAGTCCTCGGCGCCCAGCGCCAGCACGTCCTCGGCGGCCAGGCCGGCCGCCACGGAGTCGCCGGCGGCGAAGTGCCGGTGGACGAGGTCGCGGGCAAAGCGGTCGATTCCGGCCGATACGGGGGTATGCGTGGTGAAGACGGTGGCGGCCCGGGTGGCCTCGACGGCCTCGCGGAAGGACAGCCCGCCGCTGACGTACTCGCGCACGCGTTCGACGCCGAGGAAGCCGGCGTGGCCCTCGTTCATGTGGAAGACCTCGGGTTCGGGGTGCCCGGACACCCGGCAGTAGGCGCGCACCGCGCGCATGCCGCCCACTCCCAGCAGCAGTTCCTGGCGCAGCCGGTGCTCCTTGCCGCCCCCGTAGAGGCGGTCGGTGACCGCGCACAGGTCGGCGGGGTTGTCCTCGTGGGCGGCGTCGAGCAGCAGCAGCGGCACGCGTCCGGCCCGGGCGACCCATACGCGCGCGCTCAGCCGCCGCCCGCCGGGCAGGTCGAGGCCGACGCATACGGGATCGTCCGCGCTGTCGCGCAACTGGGCCAGCGGCAGGCCGCGGGGATCGACGTCGGGGTAGTCCTCAAGCTGCCAGCCCTCGGGCGACAGCGCCTGGCTGAAGTAGCCGTGCTGGTAGAGCAGGCCGACTCCGATGACCGGGGCGCCGAGGTCGCTGGCGCTCTTGAGGTGGTCGCCGGCCAGGATGCCCAGGCCGCCGGAGTACTGGGGCAGCGCCGCGGTCAGGCCGTACTCGGCCGAGAAGTAGGCGACGGCCGCGGGGGCGGGGTGTTCGCGGGCGTGGTGCTGGTACCAGCGGTCGTCGCCGAGGTAGGCGGCGAGATCGGCGTCGGCCGCGTGCAGCCGCGCTAGGAAACCGGGATCGCCGGCGAGTTCGGCGAAGCGGTCGGCGGCGACCTCGCCGAGCATGCGGAAGGGGTCGTGGCCGCAGCATTCCCACACTTCGGGGTCGACGGCCGCGAACAGTTCGCGTGTCGGAGCGTGCCACGCCCAGCGGAGGTTGGCCGCGAGCCGCTCCAATGGCGCGAGCTCGTCGGGAAGGACAGTGCGGACGGTGAACCTGCGAATCGCCTTCACGCAGCGTGAGGCTAGTCAATCGGGCGCTTGCATGCGACTCTCCACCGCCGTTTTGCGGAAGTTCCCGGGAAAACGCCGCGTTCCGGTCGTGTTCCGGCAGCGTTACCGGCCGCCGCTGCAGCAGTCGGATTTACCAAACCCGAACCACTGCCATGACTCGGTAAATTCCGGACAGTTTCGTCCGCAAGCCGGCTGTCGGACTTGTGTTTCCGGAATATGTCCCCTCGAAACCACGGCCACCTGGGAAACACCGAACGGCACCGGCGGCATATGACCGGTTTGCCGCACCTCCCGCTGCATTGAATCCCTGCAGCTCAGCGGCACCCCAAGAGAGCGTGAGGACAATCACAAAAAATCCCCGCGCCGGGTTGTCGGCGTAGTCCGCGTTCCGGCGTGACGATAGACAGAGAAGCAGGACCGACCCGAAATACCGGAGCAGCCCGACCGGCTCTTCGGTTTATTCGGCCTGCCCGAACACAGCCCGGGGCGCACCGCGCAGCATCCGCGGTCAGCCCATTCGGTTTAAATCCGACAATCCACTCGAATCCCGGCCAACCGTCGGGCATGACGACAATGATGGTGTACCTGTGATTGGACGCATTCCTATTCTCGACGTCTCGCCGGTCCTGGACTACGGCACCGCCAAAGCGGCCGCCGGCGAGACCCTTCCCGTCCGGGCGACGGTGATCCGCGAAGGCCACGACGCCCTCGGCGCCGGGGTCGCCCTCTACGACCCGCAGGGCCGCAGGCACTCGTTCACCCCCATGAGCGAGATCGCACCCGGCACCGACCGCTACGGAGCCGACATCACCGTCGGCGGTGCGGGCCGGTGGAGCTTCAGCGTCGAATCCTGGAGCGACCCCCTGGCCACCTGGCGGCACGCAGCCGCCGTCAAGATCCCGATCGGCCAGGACACCGACCTCGTGCTGGAAGAGGGCGCGCGCCTGTTCGAGCGGGCGGCCCGGCGCGTACCCCGCCAACCCGCGATGGCCCGCATCGCCGCCCTACTGCGCGACGGTTCGCGCACCCCCCAGGACCGCCTGGCCGCCGCAACCGCCCCCGAGGTGACCGCGCAACTCACCGCCGAACCGCTGCGCGACCTTCTCACCCGGACCAAACGCTTCCCGTTGGCCGTGCACCGCCGGCGCGCGCTGGTGGGCTCCTGGTACGAGTTCTTCCCCCGCTCAGAGGGTGCGGCCATGGACGGCGCCGACGGCGCCTGGCGCTCGGGCACCCTCGCCACCGCCGCCAAGCGGCTGCCCGCAATCGCCGACATGGGCTTCGAGGTCGTCTACCTGCCGCCCGTGCACCCGGTGGGCCACTCCTTTCGCAAAGGGCCCAACAACACCCTCACCCCCGGCCCGGGCGACCCCGGATCGGTGTGGGCCATCGGATCGGCCGACGGCGGGCACGACGCGATCCACCCCGACCTGGGCACCCTCGGCGACTTCGACTCCTTCGTGTGCGAAGCGGCCGAGCACGGCCTGGAGATCGCGCTGGACCTGGCGCTGCAGTGCTCGCCGGACCACCCGTGGGTCACCGAGCACCCCGAGTGGTTCACTCACCGCGCCGACGGCTCCATCGCCCACGCCGAGAACCCGCCCAAGAAGTACCAGGACATCTACCCCCTGAACTTCGACAACGACCCCGAGGGCATCTACGCCGAAGTACTGCGGATCGTACGGTTCTGGATGGCGCGCGGAGTGCGCATCTTCCGGGTGGACAACCCGCACACCAAGCCGCTGGCGTTCTGGGAACGGCTGCTGGGCGAGGTCGCCGAGACCGACCCCGACGTGCTCTTCCTGTCCGAAGCCTTCACCCGCCCGGCGGTGATGGCCGCGCTGGCCCGTGCCGGGTTCCACCAGTCCTACACCTACTTCACCTGGCGCAATTCCAAAGAGGAACTGCAGGAGTACCTGACCGAACTCAGCGGCGAGTCCGCGCCGTATATGCGTCCCAACCTGTTCACCAACACCCCCGACATCCTGCCGGCCTACCTCCAGAACGGGGGCAGGCCCGCATTCGAGGTGCGCGCGGTACTCGCGGCCCTGATGTCTCCGGCGTGGGGCGTCTACTCCGGTTACGAGCTCTGCGAGAATACCCCGGTAAAGCCCGGCAGCGAAGAATACCTGGACTCGGAGAAATACCAATACCGTCCCCGGGACTGGGTCGCCGCCGAATCCGATGGAAAAACCATCGCACCGCTACTGCGCAGGCTGAACTCGCTCAGGAGCGAGCACCCTGCACTGCAGGAACTGCGCAACCTGCGGTTCCACCATGCCGACCGGCCGGAGCTGATCTGCTTCTCCAAACGGCTGGCCGGCGCGGGCGCCGGGGGGCGCGACGACGTCGTCCTCGCCGTCGCCAACCTCGATC
This sequence comes from Streptomonospora sediminis, assembly GCF_054778995.1. Lineage (NCBI taxonomy): Bacteria > Bacillati > Actinomycetota > Actinomycetes > Streptosporangiales > Nocardiopsidaceae > Streptomonospora > Streptomonospora sediminis. Next base: position 11,441 of record NZ_BAAGYZ010000087.1, on the reverse strand, counting down.
CGCACCACGCGCAAGAGGCGACGGTGCGGCTCGATCTGCCCGCTCTCGGGTTTTGCCCCGACTCCCGGATAACAGTGACCGACCAGGTGTCCGGGGAATCTTACGTCTGGGGACAGGCCAATTATGTCCGCCTCGACCCGCGTTTCCAGTCCGCACACATATTCACAGTAGGCCCCGCTGAATAAGGCCGTTCGCTATAGGGCTCTGCCTTGAATGAGGCGCACCGCTCTTCGCATACCGGGCCATTGACGCGGCAGGCGCTGGAAAGCCAACTCGTGGAGTAGCCTCGTGACCACATCAGAGCCGGTGCCAGGCACCAGTCACACGACGCCCCTTGCGGCCGTGCCCGATACCTTCACCCACGAGAAGCCACGCGAACCGTACTGGTACAAGCACGCCGTCTTCTACGAGGTGCTCGTCCGCGGTTTCTACGACTCCAACGGCGACGGCACCGGCGACCTGCGCGGGCTGATCGAGAAGCTCGACTACCTCGAATGGCTCGGCATCGACTGCGTGTGGCTGCTGCCCCTGTACGAGTCACCGCTGCGCGACGGCGGCTACGACATCTCCGACTACATGAAGATCCTGCCGGAGTTCGGGCAGATCGCCGACTTCGTGGAACTGGTCGACCAGGCCCACCGCCGCGGCATCCGGGTCATCGCCGACCTGGTCATGAACCACACCAGCGACCAGCACCCGTGGTTCACCGCCTCGCGCGAGGACCCGCAAGGGCCCTACGGCGACTTCTACGTGTGGTCCGACACCACCGAGCGCTACGGTGACGCCCGCATCATCTTCGTCGACACCGAGCAGTCCAACTGGACCTACGACGAAACCCGCGGGCAGTACTACTGGCACCGGTTCTTCTCCCACCAGCCCGACCTCAACTTCGAGAACCCGGCGGTGCAGGAGGCCATCCTCGAAGTGCTGCGTTTCTGGCTGGACCTGGGCATCGACGGTTTCCGGCTGGACGCGGTGCCCTACCTGTACGAGCGCGAGGGCACCAACTGCGAGAACCTCAAGGAAACCCACGAGTTCCTCAAGCGGATCCGCTCCGAGATCGACCGCATCTACCCCGACCGGGTGCTGCTGAGCGAGGCCAACCAGTGGCCCGCCGACGTCGTCGACTACTTCGGCGACTTCGAGGCCGGCGGCGACGAGTGCCACATGAACTTCCACTTCCCGCTGATGCCGCGGATGTTCATGGCGGTGCGCCGCGAACAGCGCTACCCGATCTCGGAGATCCTCGCCCAGACCCCGAAGATCCCGCGCAACTGCCAGTGGGCGATCTTCCTGCGCAACCACGACGAGTTGACGCTGGAGATGGTCACCGACGAAGAACGCGACTACATGTACGCCGAGTACGCCAAGGACCCGCGGATGCGGGCCAACGTCGGCATCCGCCGCCGCCTGGCGCCGCTGCTCGACAACGACAAGAACCAGATCGAGCTGTTCACCGCGCTGCTGCTGTCGCTGCCCGGATCGCCGGTGCTGTACTACGGCGACGAGATCGGCATGGGCGACAACATCTGGCTGGGCGACCGCGACGCGGTGCGCACCCCGATGCAGTGGACCTCCGACCGCAACGCCGGGTTCTCGCGCTGCGACCCGGCGCGGCTGTACCTGCCGCTGATCCTGGACCCGATCCACGGCTTCCAGGCGCTCAACGTCGAGGCCCAGCGCGACAACCCCGGCTCGCTGCTGAACTGGACGCGCAAGATGATCCAGATCCGCAAGCGGCACCCGGTCTTCGGCACCGGCGACTTCACCGAGCTGCACGCGAGCAACCCCAGCGTGCTCGCGTTCGTCCGCGAGTACGGCGACGACCGGATGCTGTGCGTCAACAACCTGTCCCGGTTCCCGCAGCCCGTCGAGCTGGACCTGCGCCGGTTCGAGAACGCCACACCCATCGAGTGCATGGGCGGGGTGCGCTTCCCCGCCATCGGCGAGCTGCCCTACCTCATGACCCTGCCGGGGCACGGCTTCTACTGGTTCCAGCTGCCTCCCGTCGAGGAGGCCGACGGCCCCAGCCCCGACGACCGCAACCGACAAACGCGAACGACACCGCGGCCAGGCGCGGCCGCCGCACGGCAGCGGCCGGCGGCCGCGGCGAGCGGGCCGAGCGCCGCGGCGCCCGAACGGGCCGCCGACGGCGCTTCCCGCGCATCCGGCACCACCGGGCCGCGGCGATAAGCGGAAGAGGTCTCTTGCAGATGACTCAGCTTGAGGAGCTCCTGGCCGACTGGATCCCACGGCAGCGGTGGTTCGCCGGGAAGGGGGCGCCGATCGAGACCGTCACGGTCGAGGCGGAACATGCCCTGCTGAGCGGCGACCCCGGGCTGCGCGTCCTGGTCGTCGATGTCGGCCAGCGCAGCTCAGTATCCAGATACCAGGTGCTCCTCGGGCTGCGCCCGGTGGGGACGCTGCGCGAGGAGCTGGCGCATGCCGCGATCGGCGTGTGCCGCCTCGGCGGCACCGCGCGCACGGTCTACGACGCGGTCCACGACCCGGAGCTGACCGCCCTGCTGCTGGACCGCCTCGCCATCGGCGACGGCTGCCGGGAGCCTGCTGCGGGCAGCACCGCAGCCGGCAACGGCACAGCGGTCAACGGTGCGGCGGCCGGCGCCGCGGGCAACGGTGCGGCGGTCAACGGCACAGTGGCGGCCGACTATTCAATCAACGGCGCCGCGGCCAACGGCACCCCGTTGAGCGGCACCACGCCCGGCGGTGCCGCCACCGGTCCCCGAAGCGCCCCCGTGCGGTTCCGCCGCGTACCCGGCAGCGCCGTGCGCGGCGGGCAGCGCAGCCTGGTGCTCAAGGGTGAGCAGTCCAACACCTCCCTGGTCTACGGCGAGGATTACGTCCTCAAGGCGTTCCGCAGGCTCTGGCCCGGCCTCAACCCGGACCTGGAACTGACCGCGGCGCTGGCCGGATCGCCCTATGTGGCGCGGCCCTACGCCTGGATCGAAACCGACATCGACCAGGGCGGCAGGTCGGTACCGACCACACTGGCGATGCTGCAGGAGTACATGCGCAGCGCGACCGACGGCTGGGTGCTGGCCGCCACCAGCGTGCGCGACCTCTACGCCAACCCCGGCCTCTCCCCCGGCGACGCCGGCGGCGACTTCGCCGGGGAGGCCGAGCGGCTCGGCGCCGCCACCGCCGCCGTGCACCGCGCGCTCGCCCGCGAACTCCCCACCGACGTCCTTTCGCCCCGCGCCCTGCGCGAGCTGGCCGGGTCGATGCTGGGCCGGCTGCGGCTGGCAACCACCGAGGTGCCCGAGCTCCAGCCCTACGTCGGCGTGCTGCGCAGCGCCTACGAGTCGTTCGCGCGCGTCGACGAGCCCCTGCCCATCCAGCGGGTGCACGGCGACTACCACCTGGGCCAGGTGGTGCGCACCGATTCCGGCTGGGTGCTGCTGGACTTCGAAGGCGAGCCCGCCGCCCCGGTCGAGGAACGCCGGCTCCCCTCCAGTCCGCTGCGCGACGTCGCCGGGATGCTGCGCTCGTTCGACTACGCGGCCCGCTACCAGCTCGTGGGCTCGGCGTCGGCACCGGAGCTGGCCCCGGCCGCGCGCGCCTGGGCCCAGCGCAACCGCGATGCTTTCAGCGCCGGCTACGCCTTCGGCGGCGGGATCGACCCCGAGAAGCACCAGACCGTGTTGCGCGCCTTCGAGTACGACAAGGCCGTCTACGAGGTGCTCTACGAGGCGCACAACCGGCCCTCGTGGCTGCGCATCCCGTTGGACTCCATCGCGGCGCTGGCCGCGTGAACCGCCACACCCGCCCACGACAGCCCAGGATGGCCACGATTCCCATGAGCGTCTCCGATACCGCCCTGACCGCAGAGATCGACCGGTTGGTCGCCGGCCGCCACCACGACCCGCACAGCCTGCTCGGCGCACATCCCGGCGCCGGCGGCACCACCGTCGTGCGCACCCTGCGCCCCCTGGCGCGGTCGGTGCACGCGGTGCTGCAGGACGGCACCCGGATCGAGCTGGCGCACGTGCACCAGGGCGTGTTCGCCGCCACCCTGCCCGGCACCGCTCCCGACTACCGGCTGGCCGTCGCCTACGACTGCGGCACCGGTTCCGTCGAGACGACCACCGACGACCCCTACCGCCACCTGCCCACCCTCGGAGAACTCGACCTGCACCTGATCAGGCAGGGCCGCCACGAGGAGCTGTGGCGCGCGCTGGGCGCGCACACCCGCACCCACCCTTCTCCCATGGGCGATGTCGACGGGGTCGGCTTCGCCGTGTGGGCGCCCGGCGCCCAGGGTGTGCGGGTGGTCGGCGACTTCAACCACTGGGACGGCACCGCCCACCCGATGCGCTCGCTGGGCGAAAGCGGCGTGTGGGAACTGTTCGTCCCCGGCATCGGCGACGGCACGCTGTACAAGTTCCGGATCCTGGGCCGCGACGGGCAGTGGCGCGACAAGGCCGACCCGATGGCGTTCGCGACCCAGCGCCCGCCCGAGACCGCCTCGGTCGTGCACACGTCCCGCTACCAGTGGCGCGACGACGCCTGGCTGGCCGAGCGCAAGACCCAGGAGTGGGACCGCCGCCCGATGAGCGTCTACGAGGTCCACCTGGGTTCGTGGCGCCCGGGCCTGTCCTACCTGGAGCTGGCCACCCAGCTGGTGTCCCACGTCCGCGAGATGGGCTTCACGCACGTGGAGCTGCTGCCGGTGGCCGAGCACCCCTTCGGCGGGTCGTGGGGCTACCAGGTCACCTCCTACTACGCGCCGACCGCCCGGTTCGGCTCGCCCGACGACTTCCGGGCGCTCGTCGACGAGCTGCACAGGGCCGGGATCGGGGTGCTGGTCGACTGGGTGCCGGCCCATTTCCCCAAGGACGACTGGGCCCTGGCCCGTTTCGACGGGTCGCCCACCTACGAGCACAACGACCCGCAGCGCGGCGAACACCCGGACTGGGACACGCTGATCTTCGACTACGGCCGCACCGAGGTGCGCAACTTCCTCGTCGCCAACGCGCTGTACTGGCTGGAGGAGTTCCACATCGACGGCCTGCGGGTGGACGCGGTCGCCTCGATGCTGTACCTGGACTACTCGCGGGAGGACGGCGGCTGGTCGGCCAACGAGTTCGGCGGCCGGGAGAACCTGGATGCGCTGGCGTTCCTCCGGGAGCTCAACGCCACCGCCTACCGGCGCAACCCCGGCATCATCATGGCCGCCGAGGAGTCGACCGCCTGGCCGGGGGTCTCGCGCCCCATCGAGCACGGCGGGCTGGGGTTCGGCTTCAAGTGGAACATGGGCTGGATGCACGACACGCTGGAGTACGTCAAGCACGACCCGGTCCACCGGCAGTACCACCACAACGAGGTCACGTTCTCGATGGTCTACGCCTACAGCGAGAACTACGTGCTGCCGCTGTCGCACGACGAGGTCGTGCACGGCAAGGGTTCGCTGCTGTACAAGATGCCCGGCGACGAGTGGCGCCGGTTCGCGGGCCTGCGCGGGCTGCTGGCGTTCATGTGGTCCCACCCGGGCAAGCAGCTGCTGTTCATGGGCGGCGAGATCGGCCACGGCGAGGAGTGGTCGCACGAGGCGGGCGTGCAGTGGTGGCTGCTCGACCACGCCTACCACCGCGGCGTGCGCTCGCTGGTGATCGAGCTGAACCGCATCTACCGGGCCACCCCGGCGCTGTGGTCGCTGGACACCGACCCGGCCGGGTTCACCTGGCTGGACGGGGGCGACTCCGCCGGCAACACGCTGTCCTTCCTGCGCCACGGCGACGACGGGTCGGTGCTGGCGTGCCTGGTCAACTTCTCGCCCGAGACCCGCACCGGCCGCCGGGTGGGGCTGCCCAAGGCGGGGACGTGGCGCGAGGTCCTCAACACCGACTCGGTGGACTACTGCGGCAGCGGGGTGGCCGCCGCGGGGTCGGCGGGGTCGGCAGGCACGCGGGGTTCGGTGCGGGCCCGGGCCGGAGAGTGGAACGGCCAGCCGGCTTCGGCGACCGTGACCATCCCGCCGCTGGGCGCGGTCTGGCTGGCGCCTGCCTGATCCGGCCGGGTGCGCGCGACGCGCGGCGGTGCGGCCGGTCCGCTGGGGCTTGGCTCCTGCGGACCGGCCGCACCCGGCACCCGGGGCCGGGCCAGGGTTCGGGTCACTTCCGCTTGTAGGCGTCGGTGTTCATCGACTCGGCGATCTTGTCGTAGAGCGCGGAGTACTGGGTGTCGACCGACCATGCGTAAACGGCGATGTCGCTCTCCGGCAGGAACCACAGCCGCACCTCGAAGGTGTCGCCGTTCTCGCAGTCGACCTTCCACTCGCGGTGGTGGGACTTGAGGCCGTCGGCGTGCTCGGTCAGGCCCTGGGGGTTGTCGACCTCCAGCGCCTCGGCGCCGGTGACCCCGACGTCGCCGGCTGCGGCGGTGCCCAGGCTGCGGCAGGTGGTGGGGGTGGAGGCCCAGCCGTCGGGCTTGTTGTACTGCTTCTTGGGCCACTTGTTGGCGTCGTTCTTCGCCACGTGCGGCATGACCTTCACCGAGCCGTAGCCGCAGGAGTCCTGGCCGGGCGGGCGCATGCACAGTTGCCCGCCGGTGGTGTCGACGCTCCAGTTCTTGGGCGCGCCGATCTTGATGCCCTTGATCTCGGCGGTGGTGAAACCGCCGGAGGGCGGCGCGGGCTCGGCGGCTGCGACCACGGCGCTATAGGTGGAGTCGGGCTTGGGCGCGGCGTCGGAGCCGCCGGAGCCGCCCGCTCCGCACCCCGACGCCAGCAGTGCCAGTGCCGCACCGGCCGCGGCGGTGGTCGCTGCGGCGGTCCTGGACCGCGCTGAACCGGACGTGCCGGACATGGGCTTCCTTTCTGGTCCACGCTTGACCCCACGACGATAGCGGCACCCACCGACCACCGCGCCACCCCCGCGGGCCGGGCGGGCACCGGGCGCTGGGCGTACGGCCGTGCAGCGCCGACTTCGGCCGCATCGCGGCACCGGGCCGAACGGCGCACTAGCCTGTGGGCATGGTGCATCCGGTGAAGCTGCTCGACCCCGTGAACCGAATCCAGCAGCGGCGCAGCGGCCCGCTGATACTGGAACTCGACCTCACCGACGGGCTGGCCGAGGAAGCGCCGGCCGATCCGCTGGGCCAGATCCTCGCCCGGCGCCACCAGCAGCTCCGCGACGTCGTCGAGGGGATCCGCCGCGGCGCGCAGGACCCGCGCGTCAAGGCGCTGGTGGCCAAGATCGACGGCCGGCCCCTGGGCATTGCCAAGGTGCAGGAGGTGCGCGCGGCGGTGGCCGCGTTCCGCGCCGCAGGCAAGGACACCGTGGCGTGGGCGGAGTCCTACGGCGACTTCGGCCCCGGCACCGTCCCCTACTATTTGGCCACCGCCTTCGCCGAGGTCGCCCTGGTGCCGACCGGCTCGGTCGGGCTCACCGGGCTGAGCCTGAGCACCACGTTCCTCGGCGGCGCAGCCGAGCGGCTCGGGGTGCGGTTGGAGGGCGGCACGCGCCACGAGTACAAGAACGCGCCGAACAAGTTCACCGAGACGGGCTACACCGAGCCGCACCGCGAGAACACCGAGCGGCTGCTGGCGTCGCTGGGCGACCAGGTCACCGAGGGGATCGCCGAGGGGCGCGGGCTGAGCACCGAACGGGTGCGCGAGCTCACCGACCGGGGACCGCTCCTGGCGGCCGAGGCACTGGAGGCCGGACTCGTCGACAGGCTGGCCTACCGCGATGAGGTCTACGACGAACTGCGCGCACGCCATACCGGCGAAACCAACGGTCGGGCCGTTCCCGCCCGCGCCGACGGCACCGACCGTGCCGACCGCGGCAGTGCGCCCGGCGACCCGCGGCTGGTGTACGTGGGCCGCTACCGGCAGCGCGCCGCCGTCTCCGAGCGGATCCCGGTGCGCGCCGGCGGCTACATCGCGCTGGTCACCGCAACCGGCCTCATCACCGGCGGACGCAGCCGCCGCTCCGCGCTGGGCGGCGAGACCATGGGCGCCGACACGGTTGCGGCGGCCCTGCGCGCCGCCCGCCGCGACCGGAACGTGCAAGCGGTCGTCTTCCGGGTCGACAGCCGCGGCGGCTCGGCGGTCGCCTCCGACGTCATCCGACGCGAAGTTGCGCTGACCCGCGAATCGGGCACACCCGTCATCGCTTCGCTGGGCGACATCGCCGGATCCGGCGGCTACTACATCGTGATGGATGCCGACGCGATCGCCGCCCGCCCCGGCACGCTCACCGGGTCCATCGGCGTCTACAGCGGCAAACCGGTCCTGGCGGGGCTGCTGGAGCGGCTCGGCGTCAACAGCGAGTCCGTCGACGGCGGCGCCCACGCCTCGATGTTCGGCTCCGACCGCGGGTTCACCGACTCCGAGTGGGAACGCGTCAACGCCATGCTCGACAGCACCTACGGCGACTTCACCGGCAAGGTCGCCCGCGCCCGCGGGCTGAGCGCCGAGCAGGTCGACTCCGTGGCACGCGGGCGCATCCTCACCGGCCGCGACGCCCACGCCGGCGGGCTGGTCGACGACCTGGGCGGGCTGCCCGCGGCAGTGCGGCTGGCCCGCGAAAAGGCCGGCCTGCCCGAGGGCCGGCTGCGGTCCTTCCCCGCGGCCGGGCCGTGGGAGCGGCTGATACCGGCGGAGTCCAGCGAGGACCGCACCCAGGCGCCGGAGTCCGCGGTGGCGCTGCGCGGCGACCTCGCCGAGCTGGCCGCACGCGCGGGGATCCCCGCCGCCGCGTCGCTGACGGTGCCGGGTTCCTGGGAGATCCGGTGAACCCGGCGGAGTTCACCGAGACCATGGCCAACTTCGCCACCGGCGTGACCGTGGTGACCGTGCGCGACGACCGCGACGACATCGGCAGCACGGTCAGCGCCTTCACATCGGTCTCGGCCGATCCGCCGCTGGTCATGGTGGGTGTGTCGGTCGAGAGCTACCTGTGCGAGGTGATCGACGCCCAGGGCCGCTTCGCCGTCAGCGTCCTGGGCGAGGGCCAGCGCGCACTGGCGGGCCGGTTCGCGGCCGAGGGCAGGCCCAGCGCCCGGCTGCTGCTGGCCAGTGAGCCGCACCGGCGCGGCGAGCACACCGGTGCGCTGCTGCTGGAGTCGGCGATCGCCGCGTTGGAGTGCACGGTCGAGCAACGCGTGGCGGCCGGCGACCACGTGGCCTACATCGCCGCGGTCGAGACCCTGCCGGCGGTGGGTTCCGGGCGGCCGTCCGAGACCCGGCCGCTGATCCGCTATGGCGGCCGATACCGCGCTCTGGGCTGAGCCAAACTCCCTAGAGAGATAACCCTTCGCCTCCCGCGGCCACGGGTTTATGTGCGGCGGGGATAGTTCACCGCGCCCGCCGCCCGTCGTCCAATGGAGGCATGGATGGCTTCTATACCGTGCTGGGAATCCTCGTGGTCGGGCTCATCCTGGCCATGATCCTCTGACCCCCCTCCCACGACCGCACGCCCGCACGCTTTCCACCCGCTCCGCACGACACCGCAGACCTCTGCACGACACCGCATAGGGCCGCACGGGACCGCACACACAACGCCGCACTGCGCTACACCGCTTTTGCACCGCTGCACCAGAACCGCACCGCACGCCCCCGAGGACGCCCGGCGGCGCAGCACCGCCCGCTCCGCGCGGGATGCGCGCTGCGCCGCCGCGCGGCCCGCCGCACTGCTGAGCACCGCGCCGGCCAGGTCCTCGGGTACCGGTTCAGGCCAGGCCGGCCTCGGCCAGCCAGTCGGCGGCGACCTCGTCGGCCTCCTCGTGGTCGACCTGTACGCGGCTGTCGAGCTCGGTCAGCTGCTCGGTGGTCAGCTCGGCCGAGACCGCGTTGAGTACGTCGCGGGCCTGCGGCCCCACGTCATCCTTGTTGATCAGCGGGGTGACGTTCTGCGAGCCGAACAGGTTCTCGGGGTCCTCCAGCGCGACGAAGTCGCCCGTTGTGAAGGCCGGGTCGGTGGTGAACAGGTTGGCCGCCTGGACATCGCCGCCGCGCAGCCCCTCGACCAGCAGGTTGCCTTCCAACGGGGTGAACTCGCCGAACTCCACCCCGTAGACGTCCTGCAACCCGGGCACGCCCTGAGTGCGGGTCTCGAACTCGGCCGGGGCGCCCAGGGCCATGTCGCCCGCCACGCCCTTGAGGTCGCCGAGGGTGGCCAGGTCCTCCTGTTCGGCGGTCTCGCTGGTGACGGAGATGGTGTCCTTGTTCTCGGCCGGGGACGACTCCAGGATCGCCAGGTTCTCGGGCAGTTCCTTGCGCACCGCCGCGTTGGTCTCCTCGGTGGTGCCCGACTCGGCATCGGGGTTGAGGTGGAAGAGGACCGCGCCGTTGTACTCGGGGAAGACCGACAAGTTGCCCTGGGCGATCTGGTCGTAGTAGACCTCGCGGCTGCCGATGTCCAGCTGGGTCTCAACGGCGATGCCTTCGGCCTTGAGCGCCTGGGCGTAAATCCGGGCGAGCAGGGTGCTCTCCGGGAAGTTCGCCGATCCCACGACGATCGCGCCGCCGCCGGAGCCGTCCTGGCCGCCCCCGTCCCCTTCGCCGGAGTAGGGGTCGCCACCGCCGCAGGCGGCCAGCAGTAGGACCAGAGGAGCGATGGCGATCGCGGACCGGGTCGGAGTGCGCATGGTTCACCTTCTCGTGTGTGCGGGTGCGGGTGGGGTTTTCGGTGCGGCAGGATCCGGGCGTGCGGGCGGCTTCAGGTGGAGGCGGTTTCGGGGCGGGTGCGCAGTCCGCGGGCGACGACCCAGCGGCGCAGCAGCGCGAACAGCCCGGTGACCGACAGGGCCAGCAGCACCACCAGCAGCGCGCCGCCGAGGATCTGCGCGATGAGCTGCTGGGACTGGCCGTCGACGATGAACCTGCCCAGGCCGCCGATGCCCACGTAGGCGGCGATGGTGGCCGTCGAGACGACCTGGACCGCGGCGGTGCGCAGCCCCAGCAGGATCAGCGGCATGGCCAGCGGTATCTCCAGCCGCGCCAGCACCTCGCCGCCGCGCATGCCCATGCCGCGGGCGGCGTCGGTGATCTGCGGGTCGACGCCGCGCACGCCTTCGTAGGTGTTGACCAGGATGGGCGGCACGGCCAGCGCGACCAGCGCCACCAGCACCGGCGCCAGGCCCAGCCCCATGCCCAGGACGACCAGGGTGAGCACGCCGATGGTGGGCAGCGCGCGGGCGAAGTTGGCCAGGCTGATGGCCAGGAACCCGCCGCGGCCGGTGTGCCCGGTCAGCAGGCCGACCGGGACCGCGATCGCGGCGGAGAGCACCAGCGCCAGCAGCGAGTAGTAGACGTGTTCGGCGAACCGGGCCGGGATGCCGCCCGACCCGTGCCAGTTCTCGGGCCGGGCGAACCAGGCGGCCACGTCGGCGAGCAGGCTCATTGCGGGTCCCCCTTTCCGGCGCGGGCCGCGGCCGCCTCCGGCGCACGGCCGCGCGGGCGGGCGCCGCGGCCGGTG
>NZ_BAAGYZ010000086.1:0-7515 GCF_054778995.1 Streptomonospora sediminis | reverse complement strand
GCGGCTTCCCGCCGCCACCGCCGCAGCCCCCGGGTCCGCCCGGCGGCCCGTGGGGCGGCATGCCGTTCCCGCACAACCCCTTCGAGGGCCAGTTCGGCGGCGGGCGCGGCCACCGGCGCCGCGGCGGGTCGCGGGCGCGCCGCGGCGACGTGCGCACCGGGATCCTGCTGCTACTGGCCGAAGAGCCGCGCAGCGGGTATGAGATCATCCGCGAAGGGCGCGAACGCAGCGGCAACGCGTGGCGTCCCAGCCCGGGATCGGTCTATCCGATGCTGCAGCAACTGCAGGACGAAGGGCTGGTGCACCCCGCCGAAAGCGCGGGCGGGCGCCGCCGCCCATTCGAGCTGACCGACGAGGGCCACGAGTACGTCGAGGCGAACGCCGCCGACCTCACCCCGCCCTGGGACGCGGTGCCCGAGGAGTACGAGGACGCCCAGGCCCGCTACATCGAGGTCAGCGCGCTGGCCTCCCAGCTCGCGGCGGCAGCGGCCCAGGTCGCCCAGGCCGGAAGCGATGAGCAGGTCGAACGCGCCAAGCGGCTGCTCGCCGATTCCAAGCGCGGCCTCTACCGCATCCTCGCCGAAGAGGACGAGCCGGTGGCCGACGCGGAAGCCGGGCCCGGCGACGGCAAGCCGACCGGCGGGCCCGGCTCCGCGGACGGCTAGCGTCCTGATCGAGCTGCGCGATCCCGGCGACGACCGTGCGGAAATGCCCGTGTCAGCTTTGAGATCCCGGCATTTCCGCACGGCCGGCAGTGCGCCGGTGGCCCGCCACTTGCGGGCGGGACCGGTGTTCGCCCGCGCCGCCGGGAGCAGCCGGTGCCGCGGCGGGCCTGCCGCGCAGCACCGGCGCAGGCCGCAGTACCGGCTGGAACGGCCGCGGGGGCGCCGTTCCGGCCGGCGGCCGGTCATTCCCCTGTCGTGCCGTCGGCCATTTCGCGCAGGATGTCCAGGTGGCCGTTGTGCCGGGCGGTTTCCTCGATCATGTGCACCAGGACCCAGCGCAGGGTCACCACGCGGTGGCCGTCGGCGCGTGCGGAACCACCCATGTCCAACCGCGCGGTGATCTCCCGGGAGCGTTCGCACTGGCGGGCGTATTCGGCCAGCAGTTCGGGCAGCGGACGGTGCCCGCCCAGTCGGAAGTCGGCGTCGGGATCGGCTTCGGTATAGGGGTCCGCTGCGGCGCGGGGGTGCTGGTCGCGGCCGCCCAGCAGGCGCGCTTCGAACCAGACGTGCTCGACCCAGCGCAGGTGCGAGACGATTCCGGCCACCGAGACCAGCGGCGAGCTCGGCAGCGGCGCGCTGTGCGCGGGGCCGGGGGCCAGTCCGGAGCATTTCTCCCATACGGTTGAGCGGTGCCAGTCCAACCAGGCGGTGAGCATGGTGCGCTCGTCGGCCGAGGTGGGTGCGTCGACCCGCGGTGCGGGCGGCGGGGGTGTCAGGCCCGCCGCGCCGGAAGCCGGGGCGGGCTCGGAAAGGCCATCGGTGTTGGGCATGCGCGCAATTGTCGGCGCCGCCCGGTTCCCGCACCAGTGGTTTTTGCCCCGGGCCGGCCGGAAAGGAGCAGAGAGATTCGCACGGACAAGGGGGTGCGGCGCTCGATGGCGCGTCGGAGACTCGCCGTGGGCGGTGCCGTATTGGGCACCACCGCTGCACTGGGGCTGCCGCTGGGCCTGCTGTGGTGGGCGCTGGCGCCGCGGCCGCGGGTCACTGTCGGCCGCGACGACGCGGTCCTGCCCTACCCCGTCTCCGAGGCCAATTTCGCGGTCGATGGCTACTTCACGATCATCATGCTGGTCACGGGCCTGCTGTGCGGCTACGGCATCTACCTGGTCCAGTTCCGGCTGGCCGCGCGCGATACCGCCGACCTGCGGATGGCCTGCCTGCTCGGCATGGCGGCGGGAGCCGTCCTCGGCTCGGTCCTCGCCTGGCAGGTGGGCACCCTCATCGACGCGGGCGACTTCCGGCGGGCCACCGAGGCCGCCGATCCCGGTACCGTCATCCGCTCGGGGCTGACCCTGCACGCGCTCAGCGCCCTGACCGTCTGGCCGTTCGTTGCGGTGCTGCAGTACGGGCTCTTCGACGCGGTGAGCCTGTGGCGCGGCGATCTGCCCGCCGAGCGCCGCCCCGCCGACCCGGAACACGCCGACGAGGAACATGCCGACGCCGGGCACACCGCCCCGCCGGAGGCGAGCGGCGAGCCGTCGGGCGAGCCGCGCAACGAGGCGCCCGGCGCACAGCCCGCCGAGCGCCGCCCCGCCGACCGCTCCGACGATCCTGGCCCGCCCGGGTCCGGTTGAAGGCCCGCCCGCCGACCGACGGGCCGCCGGAGGCGAAGGCCCGCCCGGGCCCGCAGGTTCAGGCGGCGGCCTCGGGGCCCCGGCCGGGCCGCCGGACCAGCGGCGAAGCGGTGCCCTCGCCGCCCCAGTCGCCGCTCCCGCCGTCGCCGCCGAAGTTGCCGCCCAGCCCGCCGTTGGGACGCCCCACACCGCTGCCGCACGCCGCGGCGAACGAGCACACCGCGGTGAACTCGGCGCCTCCGGGATCGAGCAGGTCGCCCGGGGCGGCGCGCTTGGTGCGGCGCAGCGCCCGGAAACCCAGCAGCGCCGCGGCCCGCAGGGCGGCGCCGGTCGGTTCGGGACCGCTCGGTTCCGCGCGCGCCTCGGCCAGCAGCGCATCGCCGGCCACCGAGCGCGGTCCCAGCTTGCCGCCGGTGATCCGGTACAGCAGGTGCAGCAGCGTCCAGCCCGCCAGCAGCGCCAGACCGGCCCCAAGCTCGCGCGGCGCCGGTACCGCGGGGATCGCCGCGGCGGTGACCGCGGAGGCGGCGGCGACCGCCCCCGGCATGCCGCCGATCAGCCGGTCGGCCAGGTAGAGCAGGAACGGGTAGGTGATCAGCACCCCCGCGAAAACCAGCGGCACCGCGTCGAAGCGCTCGGCCCCGGGAGTGGTCGCCCACAGCGCCGCCCCGCCGCCGGCCAGCACGCCCGCAGCACCGATCAGCATGTGCAGGGCCCAGGCGGCCAAGCGGACCAGCGCCACCCGGCACAGCCGCTCGGGCGCCAGGAACAGCCCCAGCCTGCGCAGCCGCCACAGCACCGCGACGGCCGGATCGGCCTTGGCGGCGACGCGCACGAGTTCGTCGGCGGCGACCGGGCGCCCGGCGCCCAGCTTGACGTCCAGCAGTTTGGCGAACGGGGCCGGCGACAACTGCGCCGCACCCTGTTCGGCCTGCTGGGGGCGCGCCACCATCCCGTGGCCCCGGGCGACCGCGCGCCCGCTCAGGTACAGCTCCGCGAGCGCGACCTCGCCCATGCGCTGGCGGCCGCCGGCGAGCATGCCCAGGTCGAAAGGATCGAGGTCGTCAGCGCCTACCGGTGGGCGCTGCGGCCCGTTGCGGCGGATCCGCGCATAGGCCAGCCGGGTGCCGAGGTAGCAGGCGGCGATGGCAAGGTAGCCCAGCGTTGTGGTCCACAAGATCCCGGTGACCATCGCGCCTCCTCCACGCGCCCCGCTCTATTCACCTCGTGGAGACAACCGTAAGCCGCAAGGGGCACCGATGAAAGGGGCTGTGGGCCCCCGCTCGGGGGCGCGCAGCCCACGTGGGCCATGGCGCGTCCTGACACCGGTGCATTGCCCGGGTCAGACCTGGATGCCTGTTGTCGGGTTGATGTGGTCAGGGATGTCTCCCCCGTAGTCGCCGGTGCTGAGGGTCCCGGCCGGTTCGAGCAACATCACGCTTGCGCCTTCCGGCGACTCGGGGCAGTGCTCGATTCCGCGCGGGACGACAAAGACGTCGCGGCGCCCAAGGTGCACGAGTGTCTCGGTTCCGGACTCTCGCAGGCGGATGTCGAGACTGCCGTCGAGCACGATGAACAACTCGTCGGTGTCCGGATGGGAGTGCCAGACGAAGCTGCCCTCGACTTTGGCCAGGCGGACGTCGTAGTCGTTGACTCGGGTGAGGATCCGTGGACTCCAGCGCTCCTGGAACGATGCCAGGACGGTGTCGATGTTCGTGCTCGCCATGCTTTGATCTTGGGTCTTGCGCTGCCGGCCCAACAGTGCGAGGAATAGCATATGCCGCAAGATTCCTCGCATCTGCATTCCGTTGTCGCCCTGGTCGACGACGACTCGAACCCGTTCGAGCTGGCGTGCCTGACCGAGGTCCTCGGCATCGACAGGCCCGAGGTCGGCGGGCTGCTCTACGACTTCCGGATGTGCGCACGGGAGTCGGAGGTGCCGATGCGGCAGAGCTTTTTCGCGATGACCGGTATCGCCGGCCTGCCGGCCCTGGACCGGGCGGACACGGTGATCGTCCCCAACCGTCCCAACACCGCCGCACCCCATCACCCCGACGTGCTCGCTGCGATCGCGCATGCCTGCGACCGCGGAGCACGAATGATCGGGATGTGCAGCGGGGCGTTCACCCTCGCCGAAGCAGGCGTATTGGACGGGCGCCGCGCCACGGTGCACTGGCAGTGGGCTGAGGAGTTTCGGGCCCGATACCCACGCGTCCACGTGGATGATGCCGTTCTCTTCGTCGACGACGGCGACATCCTCACCTCGGCCGGCAGCGCTGCCGCCCTCGACCTCGCACTCCACGTTGTACGCCGCGACCACGGAGCCGAGATCGGCACGGCCGTCGCGCGCCGGCTCGTGTTCCCGGGCCACCGCTCCGGCGGGCAACGGCAGTTCATCGAACGTCCTATTCCCAAAGAGACGCAGAGCCCGCTCGCCGCGGCGCTCTGCTGGGCCGAGCAGCAGGCGACCCAGCCGATCACGGTCGCCGAAATCGCCTCCCGGGCCGCCGTGAGCCAGGCGACCCTGCACCGGCGCTTCCGCAACGAGCTGGGCTGTACCCCGAACCAGTGGCTGACCGCGGTTCGCGTTGAGCACGCGCGGCGTCTTCTGGAACAGACCGACCTCGCCATCGACCAGATCGCACACCGATCCGGTCTCGGGACATCTGCCAACCTCCGCGACCGCTTGGTCCGCCACACGGGCTTGACGCCAACCGCCTACCGGCGCACCTTCTCGGCCTGATCGGCCAGGGTGGGCAAAACCGCACGGCCATGAACGTCCCGGTCGGCAACACCCGCATCAACGGTCTAGGGCAGCGACCCGACAAACACGGCCTAATGCTTGCCGGGCGCCGCGATCGGTGCTGTTTCGGCGCCGGCCGCGTTGATCAGATCCGCCGGGGCGAGTTCCATCTGCAGGCCGCGGCGCCCCGCCGAGACGAAGACGGTGGCGTGGTCGAGGACCGAGGAGTCGACGATGGTGCGCAGCCGTTTGCGCCCGCCCAGCGGGCTGATGCCGCCCACGACATAGCCGGTGGCCCGCTCGGCGCCGGCGGAGTCGGCCATGGCGGCGCGCTTGCCGCCTGCCGCCGCCGCCAGTGCCTTGAGGTCCAGCGCGGCCGAGACCGGGACCACGCCCATTGCCGGTTTTCCGTCCACCTGGGCCACCAGTGTCTTGAACACGCGTTCCCGGCCGACCCCGAGGGCGTCGGCGGCCGCTTCGCCGTAGGACGCGCCCGGCCCGCCGTTGCCGCCGGCGGGCGTGTAGGGGTGCAGCCGGTAACCGATCCCGGCGCGCCCGGCCGCACGGGTGGCCGGGGTCTGGTTGGCGCTCATTGCCGCCTCCGCTCTGCTGCGGGGCGGCCGGGAGGGCCGCCCGCGCCTTCGACCGCCGGGGCCAGGGCCCGGCACGGGATCAGTTCAAGTTGATACCAGGCTGCAGGAGGCGCCGCGCCGGCAGGATCGGCAGCGACCTCAGCACCCGGTTCTCGCGGCGCAGCAGGGCGGCGGCCAGTTGGAGGCGCTCGGCGGCGTGGTCGGCTTCCAGCAGCCCCTGCTTGTCGCCCTGGTCCACGACCATGGCAGCGGCGACGGCATAGGACAGCGGCAGAGGCGCCGAAGGGAGCTCCTGCGCCGGTTCGGCGGCAACGCCGACACCGGCCTTGCGCAGGCGCTCGCAGTAGACACCGAACAGGCGCCCGACCCGCTCGGCGTACTCGTCGGCGCCGTCGCCGACCTCGTCGGGCAGGAACGTGGTCTCTGCGCGCTGGAACGGGTGGCGGCCGCCGGAGTCCCGCACCGAGTCGATCCGGAACCGCGAGCCGCCCTGGACCACCAGGTCGAAGCCGCCGTCGGGGTGGCGGCGGGCGGTGCGGATCTCAGCGGTGCAGCCGACCGGCGCGAGCTGGCGGGCCGAGGTATCGCCGACCTCGTGGCCCAGCCGGATACCCACGATGCCGAACGTGCGGCTAGCGGTATCAGCGGCGCCGTCCAATACCTCGGTGACGAGGCGGCGGTAGCGCTCCTCGAACACGCGCAGCGGCAGCGACGCGCCGGGGAACAGCACGCTGTTCAGCGGAAAGAGCGGCAACCCGTGAGGCATTGCACAAGTATGCCCGACTCCGCGGCATTCACCGTGCCCGACTCCGCGGCACCCGCCCGGTGCTTGATCGGGCGGTGCCGGAGCAGGGCCCGCGGTCCGCGGCCCGGGCCTGCCTCAACCGACCTTGGGGCCCGCGGTGTCGGGCGCTGCGGAATCGTCGGCGGGCGCCGACAGTTCGCGATTGACCCAGGTCTCAACGTCGAACATGTTGCCGTTGCCGCGGTCGACCACGTTGAGCAGGGTCGACATGGTCGAGACCTCCTCGACCTGCTCCTGCAGGAACCAGTTGAGGAACTGCTCGCCGGTGTAGTCGTGCTCGTCGCGGGCGGCCTTGGCCAGCTGCCGGATCTGCTCGGTCACCTGCTGTTCCTGGTTCAGGGCCAGGGCCACGAGTTCGCGGGGCTCGGTGAAACCGGTGCGGATCGCGCCGACGCCCGGAATGGCGGGGGCGACGTCGTTGTCGATGAGATAACGGACCATCATCGTGGCGTGGTCGCGCTCCTCCAGCGACTGCCGGTAGAACACGCGAGCGAGGCCCGGGAGGTCGCGGTCGTCGAACCAGGCGGCCAGCGCGAAGTACTGGTGGGAGGCGGTGAATTCGTGTCCGACCTGGTCGAGTAGGAGGCGGTGGAACTTGGAAAGGCCGTGCTCGGAAGTCTGCGTCGTCGTGTTCATGATTGTAGGTTATCGCGCGGAAAATGCGCTGTCGAATAATTGGCGAGTAATGTCGCACACTTAGGAAAACCTTTCCTGGGGCGGTTTAGGTAAGGTGTCCCGAACTTAGGTAAAGCTAAATTTCCCGGTATTCGGTAAGGCTGCCCTCATTTGGTATTCCCGGTTTCGGGTGCAGCGCCCGGTTCGCCCCCGCGAACCGGGCCCGGGGCCGGCGCCCGGATCCCCGGGCTTAGGATCCGCGCCATCGCAGCCCAGCACCCCTGCGCGCCACCAGGGCGTGTTTGGTGGGTCGCTGCCCTACTGCGCGGCCGTCTCGGGTAGGGATTCCCACTCTCGCGGCGTTCTCCGGGCCCCTGACGGGCACAGTGGCGAAGCCGCCCGTTAGCCTCGATCTTTCGTGAGGCTGCGGCGTCGAAGTGAAGGACCCGGCCCTGTCTCA
>NZ_BAAGYZ010000085.1:0-8456 GCF_054778995.1 Streptomonospora sediminis | reverse complement strand
GGGGCGGGCCGCCCGCGCGGCCGGGCTGCCCGCCGCCGTCCCCGGCCGGTTCCCGCGCGCGGCGCTCCTGCCGCTCGGCCCGCTGTACGGGCTGTGGGTCGGCGGCGCCGCCGGGGCAGCGGTCATCGGCGCCGCGCTGCTACTGGTGTGGTGGCTGGGCCGGTCGCCTTCGCCCGCCCTGCGCCACGCCAAGCCCGAGCGCCCCGCCCTGGGCGGGCGGCTGCTGCGGGTGGCGGCGGGCCCGTGGCCGGTGGTGGCCTGCCTTGCCGGAGCCGGGGTCGCGCTGGGCGCGGGCACCTACGTCGCGCAGTTCCTGCCGTTCCACGACATCGGCGACCTGCTCAGCGAGCCGCTGCGCGAATGGGTGCCCCAGGCGCTGTGCCTGCCCGCCCTGGCCCGGCTGGTCGTCGCCCTCGGCGAGGCGGCCGGGCCGCCGCCGGCCGGTGCCGGTTCCGGCGTGGCAGAGGCGGAGCGGACCGGTTCCGGGCAGCCGGGGTCCGGGCAGCCCGAATCCGCGGGCGGGGCCGCTGCCCGCGGCGGCCCGGACACCGCGCAGGAGGCCGCAGCCGCGGCGGGCACCCGGGCCCCCGATGGCACTGCGGATACCGCGGACACCGAGGAGGTGCGCACATGAGCGCGGGCCGCGCGAGCGGTCCGGGCGCCGGCGCCGATGCCGGCACCGCCGACACCGCAGGTACCGCCGGCACCGGCGCCCCGGCCGCAGCCCCCGACCGCACCCCGCAGAACGGGTCCGGGCACCTCAGGGCCGGAGCCGCGGCGCTCGCCCGCAGTAGCCGCCTGATCGCCCTTGCCGCTGCCGCCTTCCTGCTCACCTCCGCACTGCTGCTGCGTTTCTACGTCGCCGGCGAACTCGCGCTGATCCCCGCCCGGGCCGAGCTGACCATGGAGCTCGCCGACGGTTCGGCGGCCTACCTGGACACCCTCACGTGGGAGACGGTGCGCGGCGCCCACCTGCAGCAGCGCACCGACGTGCACGGCACCCCCGCCCCCGGCAACGGCGACTGGACCGCCTGGCAGATGTCCACCCGGGTCGGCACCGGAAACGCGGTGCTGGCCCACCGCGACCGCCGCGTCGTCGTGGACCGCCGCACCGCAACGGCGGTGAACTGCTGCGGCGAGCACGTCGACGGCGACCGGGCCATCCGCCAGGCCGGCCTGGTGCTGCTGTGGCCGGCGGGCGGCCGGTGGCGGGAGTACCCCTTCTACGACGCCGACATCCGCGCGGCGCCGCCCATGGTCTTCGACGGCCGCGACACCGTCGCAGGGCTCGCCGTGCGGCGCTACGTCCAGCGGGTCGCCACCACCCAGGTCCCCGACTCGGCGCGGCCCGTACCTGCGCGGGCGCTCGGTCTGGACCGCTCGGGCACGGTCCAGGCCAACCGCTGGCTGGAGCTGGAGCGCACCTACTGGGTCGAGCCGGTCACCGGCCGCGTCGTCGATGCTCGCGAGGAGCGCCGCGAGACACTGCGCCCGGAGAACGGTCCGGGCAGGCGGATGCTGCTGGACGCCGAGTTCGAGATGACCGACGAGCTGGTCGCCGCCAAGGCCCGCCAGGCCGGTGAGCTGGGCACGGTCCTGCGGGCGGCGCGCACCTGGCTGCCGGCCGGCCTGGCGGCGGCGGGCGGTGTGCTGCTGGCGCTGACCGCCTGGCGCGGTCTGCGCGCCCGCCGCCGGGCCGGTGCGTCCACCGGTTGACCGGGCAGGCCGGTGCGGGCCGGCCGCCCGCGCACGGGGCGCCCGGCCCACCCGACCGCCCGGCCCATCCGACCTACTCTGCGGCGCGTTTGCGCAGCACCAGCAGCAGGTTCCAGGTGGCGAACTCGCGCAGCACCGGCACGTGCACGACGGGCCGCATCCAACCCGGCAGGTAGCGCGGGCGGATGTCGACCGTGTCGACGCCGCTCTGCCCGCGCACCCAGCGGATCATTTCCGCCGCCGAAACCGCGAACATGGTGCGGCCGAAGTCGTTTTTGGGCCGGCGGCCGGTGCGGCGGGTGAAGCGCCGCGCCGCGTAGTGGCCGCCCAGGAAGTGCCACGGGGATGTCTCGTGGCCGCCCCACGGCGACAGCCACAGGGTGTAGGAGAGGTAGACCAGGCCGCCGGGCCTGGTGGCGCGCACCATCTCCGCGGCCATGCCGGGCGGATCGGGCACGTGTTCCAGCACGTTGGAGGAGAAACACACGTCCACCGATCCGGTGCGCACCGGCAGCTGCAGGGCGCTGCCCACCACAGCGGTGTCGGGCAGCTCACCGTCGCGCAGCCGCAGCTCAGCGGTGTCGGCGTCGACACACACGCAGCGGGCGCCCGCCGCGCGCAGCTCGTCGGCGAAGTACCCGGGACCGCCGCCCACATCGGCCACCACCGCGCCGTCCAGTGGCGTGTAGGACCGCAGCTGGGCGACCGTGTCGCGCGCGAGCGTGCCGTAGAAGTGGTCGGGGTCGCTCTGCTCCTTGCGGAAGGCCGAGAACAGCGCCGCCGACCGGGCCAGTGTCGCCCGGAAGGCCGGGGCGGCCGCGGTTTCCCCGGTGCCTTGCCCGGTGCCGGGCCCGCCGCCGCTCAACGGTCGTCCTCTGCGGGCAGCCACGCGTAGTGGCGCAGGTGGCGCCAGTGGTCGCCGCCCCAGTACTCGTCCGAAGCGGCCAGCCGCGCGCCGCCGGCCGCCAGCAGGCCGGCCAGCCGGGCGCGGGGGAGCGGGTGCATGCGCATCGGGGCGGGATAGCCCAGCAGCCGCCGCTGGGCGAGGCGGATCAGCGGCCAGGGCGCGAACCGGAAGACCAGCCCTTTGAACGTGGGGCGCTCGCGGTCGGGCACCCCGATCACCAGGGCGCCGCCCGGGCGCAGCACGCGGGTGAACTCGCGCACGTAGCCCGCTGCCAGCTGCGGCGGCAGGTGTTGCAGCACGAGGTCGGTGTAGACGAGGTCGAATGTGTCGTCGCCGAACGCACCCAGGTCGGGCCGGTCGTTCAGCCGGAAGTCGATCCGCCCGCCGCTGCGGTCCAGGCGGCGCGCCTCGGCGAGCATCGGCGGTGAGATGTCCACGCCCACGACGTTGTCGAAACGCTCGGCGAGCGCGTTGGTGAGCCTCCCGGCTCCGCACCCGAAGTCCAGGGCGCTGCCCGGAGGCGGCGACAGGCTTAGCTCGGCGAGGCGGTTCAGCGCCGCGCCGGCCTCTGCGGCGCCGGAGGCGAGGAACTCGCCGTCGTCCCAACCGCCGCCGCGCTTGGCGGGATCGACGCAGACCGCCCACAACGGCTCGGCCGACCCCAGACGGGTCCAGTCCGCCCGAATTTCGTCGAGTCCCACGGTGCCGCTCCTCGCTGCCCGGCGCCGTTGCCGCGGCGCTGCCCAAGAACCGGAGTGGACCGCGTTCTCGTTGCGGTTTTCCCTGGTGCGATGGTGTTCTGCCGAGCACCTCCGCTTCAGGTGGAACGTGTTGTATTCTGGCACCCCTGCAGCGGGGGGCGTCAACCGGCCGATCACGTCAGGGAATGGAGCGGCATGAACGACGCCGACGGCTCCGCTTCCGGGTCCGCAGCGCCGCCGGATTCCCCGGACCCCGCAGGCTCTTCCCGGTCTTCCGGCTCCTCCGGTGCTGCCGGCGACCCCGGCCCCGCCGACCCTGCGGACGGCTCCGACTCCGCGGATCCCGCCGGAGGGCCCGGCCCGGAAGCAGATCCCGACCCCCACCCCGACAGCGCCGGCACCGCGCAACCGGCCGCCGCCGCGCCCCCGGCCCGCTCGACCGGGTGGGCGGCAGTGTTGGCCGCGCTGCTGAACCGGGGGCTGCGCGACCGGATCGTGCTGGCCGGTGCTGCGCTGATCATCGCCTCCCTCGCACTCAAGATCCACGTGCTGCAGGCGGCGTACTTCGTCGAGGACGACTTCCTGTTCATCGGCACCGCCGCCGCCACCGACCTCACGCCCGGCTACCTCACCGACCTGCACAAGGGCCACCTGATGCCCGGCGCCCTGCTGCTCGCCTACATCCAGGCGGGGGTGGCGCCCTACAACTGGGTCCTGGCCGCCGGAGTGATGCTCGCGGTACAGGCCGCCGCGGCCGCCGCGGTGTTCGCGCTGCTGTGGGAGTTGTTCGGGCGCCGGCGGGCCGTTGTGGCACTGCTGGCGGTGTACACCGTCGCCCCGTTGACGATCCCGGTGCTGGCCTGGTGGTCCGCGGCGCTGAACGCCATACCGTTCCAGCTGGCCACCGCCTTGGCGCTGCTGTGGCTGGTGCGTTTCCTGCGCACGGGCGAAGGCCGCTACGGCTGGTTGGCGGGAGGCGCGGTACTGCTGGGCATGGCGTTCTCGGTCAAGGCCGTGTTCCTGCCCGTGCTGCTGTTCGCGGTCGCGGCCGCGTTCCTGGTGCCCGGGCGCATCCCGCGGGTCCTGTGGCGCACCGCTGATCGCGACCTGCCGTTCTGGGCTGCCTTGGCGCTGCTGTCGGCCGGCTACGTGCTGCTGTACCTGTCCCGGCAGGAGACCGCCGAGGGCGAGGGCGCCGGCATCCCCGAACCCCGTGTCGTCGCGGACCTGCTGCGCGGCATGCTGACCGAGACGTTCCCGGTCGGTGCGCTGGGCGGACCCGGCAGGTGGGAGCCGGTCACCGCGGCCGGCGGGCTGCTCAACCCGCCGTTGGCCGTGGCGGGTGCCGCGTGGGCGGTGCTGGTGCTGATCGTCGCGGTGAGTCTGCTGGTGCGGCGCCGGTCCTGGCGCGCCTGGGCGCTGCTGGCGTGCTACCTGCTGCTCGTCGATGCGCTGCCGACCGCTGTCGCCCGCGGCCGGTACGAGTCGCTGGTGGGCTACGACCCCCGCTATGTGGCCGACGCCGCGCTGGTCTTCGTGCTCTGCCTGGCGCTGGCCTTCCTGCGGGTGCGCGGCGAGGACACCGCCGCCGCGGCCGGGGTCTGGCGCCCGCCGCGGAGGGCGGCGCGGGCGGCGGCGTTCGCGGCCACCGCCGCGATGACCGCCGCGGGCGCCTTCTCCACCTACACCTTCGCCGACACCCTCAGCGGCGACCGGGTGCGCTGGTACCTCGACACGGTCCGGCAGTCGGTGCGCGAGGTTTCCGCGCAGGCGGGGATCTACCCGCGGCCGGTGCCCGAGGACATCGTGCTGGCGTGGAACGGGCCGCGGCGGCTGAGTTCCAACGTGCTCAGCCCGTTGGCGTCCGCGGAGGTGGCCGAGCGCATCCGCGACCCCGAACCGGCCAACACCGCGCTGGTGTTCAACGACGCGGGGTTCCTGGTGCCGGCCGAACCGGTCGAGGGCAGCGCGTTCTTCGGGCCGCCCGAGGACGAGGAGTGCGTGGGCACGGTCGGCGGCCAGGTCCGCTGGCCGGTGGAGTCGCTGGGCGGCCCGACACACGTGCTCGCGGTCGCCTACACCGCTGAAAAGGAGACCGAGCTGGGCGCCGTGCTCGGCGACGCGTGGGTGACCACCAAGCTGCCCGCCGCACCCGAGGGCGGCGTCTGGTACGTGCCGGTCGACGGCGCCGGTACCGAGCTGACCCTGCACACCGACGCCGAGCAGCTGTGCATGCAGTGGGTGACCTTCGGCGAGCTGCAGCCGGTCACCGACGGGGACCCGTGGGCCGAAGAGGCTCAGGAGGGCGAGGGCGAGCAGGACAAGCAGGATGAACAGGGCGACGGCGGCGGGCAGGATCAGCAGGACCGCCAGGACGGCCAAGGCGCGGGATCCGGCGGCGGCTAGTTGACCGGGATTCGCCGCCGGTTCTTCGGGCGGGCGGGGCGCGGGCCGCCCGCTGGGCCGTACCAGCGCCGCAGCGGTTGTTCGACGAACCGGTGGGTGAGGTCGGCGAGCAGCACGGTACCCAGGACCACCGGGACCAGGTCCAGCCAGAACGAGCCGTGGAAAACGTCCTCGCCGGTGAACTCGCGCCACAGGTAGAGCACCACGAACTGCCACAGGAAGATCCCGTAGGAGACACGCCCCAGGTAGCGCATCACCGGGTGGGCCAGGAACACCTCCAACCAGGCGCCCCCGCCGGCGCGCAGCGGGGGCGGGCCGCCGCGGCGTTCGGGCCGCAGCGCCACCGGCGCGATGACGAAGAACGCGAAGCCCATCGCCACCGCCATGTTCACCACCGAGATCCAGAACCCGGGCCCGCCGACGAACCGGGGCCCGGCAGCCGGGGTGGCGGCGACCAGGTAAAAGATTCCGGCGAGCGTCCAGCACAGCGCCGCGTTGCGCGGCAGGGTGCGGCACAGCCGCCGCGCAATGCCGCCGCCGGTACCGCCGCCGGGCGCCGCCCGCTCGCGCCACGCCCATTCGCCCAGCACCGCCAAGCCCATGCCCACCGCGAACAGGCCCAGGCAGCGGGGCAGCCATGCGTACATGTAGGGCCGCGGATCCGGATAGTACTGCGGCAGCAGTGCCAGCAGGGCCACCGCGGTCAGTCCCGCCAGGCACAGGAACATCCGGCGGGCGCGGCGGTCGGGATCGACGCCTGCGCGGGCGGCGGCGCGAGCGGTGAGCAGCCCGATCACCGGCAGCAGCACGTAAAAGCACACCTCGACCGACAGGCTCCACATCTGCCCGAGCCCGTAGGGTCCGGTGCCGACCCACCACGGGTCGGTGTTGAACACGAAGGTGAGGGTGAGGACCTCGACCCAGGTCCGCACCGAGTCGAGGTGCTCGCGCGACCACAGCAGTAGGGCGGCCACGGCGACGATCCAGTACGCCGGCAGTACCCGCAGCGCCCGCCGCCGCAGGTAGGGGCCCGCCCGCGGGGCCGGGGTGCCGTCGAGTGCGCTGCGCACCCAGGGCCGGTACAGCAGCAGCCCCGACAGGGCGAAGAACAGCGGGACGCCCATCTCGCCGGTGGCGACCAGGGCGCCGAGCACACCGGGTGCCAGTGCCGCACCGGTTTCGACGCCCACGTGGAACACGAGCACCAGCAGCGCCGCGATGGCGCGGATGCCGTCGAGCGCCTCGATGTGCCCGCTGACCTGCGGCAGATCGCGCTGCGCGGTATCGGCGGGCCCCTGCTCGGCGGCAGGCGCACCGGTGCCGGGGCCGGTTCCGGCCGCGGGTTGCTGATGGGCGGGCGGGCCGTCGGGTGCAGCGCTCACAGGCCGGGCCTCCTGTGTCGTGTGCTCGGATCCGCGGCGGCGGGGGAATCGGCTGACCGCACGGCGCAGACCAGCGGGGCGGCGGGTGCGGGGCGGACGAAGGGGCGAACGCGCCGGGGCGGGCGGCTTGCAACCCCCGCCGGATTGGCGCCGCTCCGGACTAGAACCGGTTATAAATTTTCAGCTACGCCGTGGTGACGCTATCCGTTGCAGAGCAGTACTCTACCCGAAAATGAACCGAGTTCCAGCTTTCCCCAGACCCCGTGTATCCGCCCCGCCCGCCCCGCACCGTTTCGCCCAGGAGGGCAAATGCGCCGTACTGTCGCGGTCGTCTTCATCGCATTGGGAGTCTTCTTCCTGGCTCTGGCCCCCATGCTGCGGTTCTGGATGGCCGACAGCCTGATGAAGGCCCCCTTGGACTACTACAACGAGGCCACCAACCACGGTGAGGACGTCACCTACTTCAGCGCCGAGGAGATGGAGCTGGTCGAGGGCGCGACCGTGGAGGCGTTCACCACGGTGCGGGGCGACGTCGCAGCCAGCGACGGGCAGACGGTCGTCTGGGACCAGTTCACCTGGGTCAAGGACATCGAACGCGACTTCGCGATCTCCTCCACCTTCCGCCGCGCCGGCCACGACCGCCTCACCGGCCGGGGCGTGGACTGCTGCGACTCCTCCGTCAACGACGAGCAGGTCGAGCAGAACGGCCAGATCTTCAAGTTCCCGTTCCTCACCGAGCAGCGCGACTACAAGTTCTTCGACACCACCAGTCAGAAAACGCGCCCCATCACCTTCGAGGGCGAAGAGGAATACCACGGCGTCCAGACCTACCGGTTCGAGCAGGTCATCGACCAGGTGAAGATCGGCGAGCGCACCCTGCCGGCCGACCTGCTGGGTATGGACGGCAACGGCGACGTCACCGGCGACGAGATGTACAGCATCACCCGCACCTACTGGATCGAGCCGACCACGGGCGTGCCCATCGGCCTCAGCGAGGACCAGCACCGCGGCGTCGAGGTCGACGGCGAGGAGCGCCTGGTGCTCTTCGACGGCACCATGGTCTGGAACGACGAGACCATCGACGGCCAGATCGAAAGCGCCGAGCAGGGCATGTTCGTGCTGCCGCTGCTGCGCACCACCCTGCCCATCGCCTGCCTGGCTGCCGGAGCCGTGTGCATCATCGCGGGCGGCCTGCTGCTGCTCGGTACCGGCGGCCGCGGCACCAGGGCCTGACCTGGGCGGCGCACGGCATGAGCGACGCCCGCGAGCCTTCCGCCCCCGGCGCGGTGCCCGCCCCGGCCGGGGGCGGCGCCCGCACCCGTCCGCTCGGCGCGCCCGCGCCGC
>NZ_BAAGYZ010000084.1:0-3018 GCF_054778995.1 Streptomonospora sediminis | reverse complement strand
GCCGACGCTGAGCAGACCGGTGTCGGGGTCCAGGCGCATGTCTTGGTCGCCGGGGTCGATCTGGACCTCGTCGGCTTCCGGATCGATCCCGATCGTCACATCACCGAACTCGAGGGTGGCGGTGCCGTCCTCGCTGTCCAATGAGATCGCGGACTTGTCGACATCCTCGTGAGGGACATCGTGAGGTTCATCGGGGAGTAGCAAGGGGGCGGACACATAACCGGGCGCAACTTCGGACGGGAGGCGGCCGTGATAGTCGTCGCTCTGAAATTCGATTGGTGACTCCGCCGCCTGGATGGGAGTCAACGGTTCTTGCGGCTGCATTGGGTCACCGGGTTCCTGCCGTTGCAGCAGGGGTTCCGGCTCGGTGTTCTGAACGGGGGAGAGAACCTGGCGGAAAAACTCAGTGCGATCCTGTACCGGTTCGTTCGGGTCGCCGGTTGACTCGTCTTGAGGTGGAATGGCCACGGCTGTGTCTCCTAGATCTCCAGTGCGCCGTTAGGCGGGGGCGTGGTCGCGTCGGGAGGTGGGGGAGTCAGGTCTTAGAAGGACTACTCAAGAGCAGCGGGTGCGAGAGTGCACAGCGGCCGCAGTCGGCGGTCTCGGCGGAGGCTGCCGCCGGGGCCGCCGACCGCGGCCGTGCGCTGTAAGCGTCAGCGCGGTGGATGTTGTCGGGAACGAAATTCATCGGCGGACGGGGAGCCGGCGAAACCGGCAGATGAGTTGTTTTTTGGGGCAGCCGCGTTTCTGAACTCGCGCCATAAGATTTCTTGGAGGGATTGCGCATCGAATCACTCCGCGTATTCAGGAAGTTCTTCTCCCGTTGGAGATTCAAACTTGTTGATTTTTTCGAGTGCGTCTCCGTAAGCTGTTTCCATCTTGCTGTATAGTTTGTTTGCGGCGTCTTCAACGGGTTGGAATTTTTCCTGCCACTTCCTGTTCAATTCCTTTTGGATTCCATTTTTTGTGTCCTCGTGGGTAATGATCCCGCTGTCCCCATTCGGGTTGTAGACTATCGCGAACTCCCCGTTTTCCCCTTTGGAGTCCTGGACTACACTAGTGGTGTTCGAGTACCACTCGTAGATAATGTGGTAGGTGTAGGTAGTAGGGTCACCGACCCATTCGTATACTTGTGTTTCGAGTTCGTTGAGCTCCGGTTGGATTTCGTCCATTATGGTACTGAGGTGCTTGTCGATCCCATTTAATTGTTCGTAAAAGTCTCTGAGTCGAGAGGTGAGCTCAGCAAGCCTGTTTCCGAATGCCCCGGCCGCAGTACCTTTGTATCCGCCTCCCGGGTCCAAGTTCAGGTCGTGCAGAGCGCCCTTGAGTCCGGGAAACTCCTCTCTTCCTTTTCTGGGTTTTTCGCCGTCGGCGAACGAGCGCAAGTCTGTTTCCAGGATGTCAATTTTCCTGGCGATCGTTGTGAGAGTCCCTTTTTCATAGTTGGTGGACCACGCACCTCGATCGATCGCTACGTTGGTAAGACTCTGTAGCTGTATTCTGAATTCGGTGTCCAACTCCGTCAGCACGTGCGGGTCCGACGTGAATCCTCCGGCATCTGCTCTGGTATTGTCATCGGAAATGTGAACCCACGCGATATTTGTGTCTCCATAGTCGGGCGGATCTTCCGTGATATTCGGGAAGTATTTAGGGTTGATCAACCAAGGGGGATCGAGCAGCATCCTTCCATCCATTGGAGGAAAATTTCCATCTTTTCCCGAATCTGCGAAAATATTCATGATGTCAGCGATTGGCTTGGGCATTGATTCACCTCGAATTCTCAGGGGTGGGAGGTATGGCCAAAGCGTTCGAATGTGGTCTCAGGTTACCTACTTATTGCCGTCATCCCCATCTTTGTTGTCAGTAGGTGGTTTTCCAATAATATTCCTCAATTCTTCGATTTCAAGGGTTGCCTCGTCCTCTTGTCGGCCAAAGTTTTGCACATTCTTTTCAAGGCCGTCGTTGACGTCTTTCATCTCTTGGTGAATTTTCTTGACGGCGGAATAAATCAGTGGGAGTGAATCGTCGACCTTTTTTTGAATTGACTTGGCCGGTTCAAAGAGTTCGGGGTTCCCGATCCTAAGAAACGGAGGCTTTGTCTCTTCGTAGAAGCTGAACTCCCCAACATGGTATTTAAGTACGTCTATGGCGGGAAGTATGTGATTCTTGTTGAACTCGCGGATCATTCCGTAGTCGACGACGGTGACGTCACTATTCCCATTGTCCTGGTTTTCGCCTCCGCCGCTATCGTTCCCTCCGCCTTCGCTGTTGTTTTCCTCGCCTCCTTCCTCACCGCTTTGTTCGTTGTCTTCCTCGCCGCCCTTCTCGCTCCCCTCTTCGCCGCCTTGTCCGCCGTTTCCTCCGCCCAGTTCCTCGCCGCGGTTCTTTTGCCCTCTTTCGGTGTCCTCTCCCTGGCCACCGTCGTCTTGCCCGTCTTTGCCTTCATCTTCCGGTTTCTGAGCGACGGGTTTCTCCATCAGCCTGGCCGGGGTGGCCTGCTGTGTGTCACCGCCTCCGCCTTTACCGTTGCCCTGGTTGCCTTCAGGTTGGTTGCCGGGGTCGTCTTGGTCGTCTTGGTTTTTATCGGTGGGTGGGCTGTTCTGCCCGTTGCCGGGTCCTTGTTCGTTTCCGGGGTCTTGTTCGTTGCCCGGCTTGTTTTGGTCGTCTTGGTTCTTGTCGGTGGGTGGGCTGTTCTGCCCGTTGCCGGGTCCTTGTTCGTTTCCGGGGTCTTGTTCGTTGCCCGGCTTGTTTTGGTCGTCTTGGTTCTTGTCGGTGGGTGGGCTGTTCTGCCCGTCGTCGGATCCCTGTTCGTTTCCGGGGCCCTGTTCGTTGCCCGGCTTGTTTTGGTCGTCTTGGTTCTTGTCGGTGGGTGGGCTGTTCTGCCCGTCGTCGGATCCCTGTTCGTTTCCGGGGCCCTGTTCGTTGCCCGGCTTGTCGTCCTGCCCCTGGTCCTGCCCCTGCCCCTGGTTCTGGTCTTGGCCGTGGTCGTCGTTGCCGTTGTCCTGGTTGGGGTCCTGG
>NZ_BAAGYZ010000083.1:0-655 GCF_054778995.1 Streptomonospora sediminis | reverse complement strand
TTCGGTGTCGTCTTGGCCGCCGCCGTCTTCGCCGCCGCCACCGTCGCCTTCGGTGTCGTCTTCGCTGCCGCCGTCTTCGCCTTCGCTATCGTCTTTGCTCGCGGGCGGATTGTCTCCGGTGACTGGTTCCGTTTTGGGGATAAACGCGCTGTTCCCGTTGAGTCCAGGTTGATCGTCGGAGAGCTTCTGCAGGGGTTCCTTCCCGGGGCTGTTTCCAGGCGGCGGATTCTCGCCTTCGCCGCCGGAGCGAGGGCCGTCGCCCTGGTGTTCCTGATTGTCCGGGCCCTTCCCGTCGGACTGATCTCCCGGCTCGTTCTCGCGGCCGTGTTGGTTGCCGGGGCCGTTGTCCTGGCCTTGGTCCTGGCCGTGGTCTTGGTCCTGGCCCTGGTCTTGATCTTGGTCCTGACCGTGGTCTTGGTCCTGGCCCTGGTCCTGGCCGTGGTCTTGGTCCTGGCCCTGGTCTTGATCTTGGTCCTGACCGTGGTCTTGGTCCTGGCCCTGGTCCTGGCCCTGGTCCTGGCCCTGGTCCTGGCCCTGGCCCTGGTCCTGGCCCTGGTCCTGGCCCTGATCCTGGCCGTGGTCTTGGCCCTGATCCTGCCCCTGGTTCTGGTCTTGGCCGTGGTCGTCGTTGCCGTTGTCCTGGTTGGGGTCCTGG
>NZ_BAAGYZ010000082.1:0-171994 GCF_054778995.1 Streptomonospora sediminis | reverse complement strand
GCTGCTGGGGCACGCGGTCGGCAGGACCCGTGCCGGCGGTGCCGCCGGGCTCGCCGGTGCCGGGCTCCGCTGCCGGGGCGCCGCCTTCGGGCGGGTGCGGGTCGGGGCCGCCGGTGACCGGCCTGCCGGTGAAGGCGGGGACCGTGCGCTCGTGGGCGTGCTCGCGGTCGAACCGCTCGATCTGCTCCGCCGGGTCGATGCCCAATTCGCGGCAGATCGTGCGGATGTGGCCGCGGGCGTAGAAGTCGCCGCCGCAGGCGCGGAAGTCGTCGGCCTCGATGGCGGAGAGCACCGGGCGGCGGATACAGGTGCGGGCGCTGAGGTCGGCAAGGGTGTAGCCGGCGCCTTCGCGGGCGGCGGCGATTGTCCGGCCGATCGTCGTCATGTCCGCCCCTTCCGAGGGTGAGGGTACGGTCGCGGTGGCCCGGATGCCCGGGCCTGCGCGTTACTCGGCTGCGCCGGGCGCGGGCCCGACTGCGCCGAAACCGCAGAGTAGGTCTCTCACCACTGTGCGTGCCCGCGCTCGGAAAGGCACTCAGACACACCCCATGAAGCGGTTAAAAGTCGGTCAACGCGCCAGGACCACCGCAGAGCGGGGGCTTGCGGACGGAACGGTCAGCTCGGGCTTTCTCCGCCGCGCACCGCGGCCAGCACGCCCGGCAGGCCGTCGGGCTGGACCAGGACGTCGCGCGCTTTGGAGCCTTCGCTGGGGCCGACAACGTCGCGGCTCTCCATCAGGTCCATCAGCCGCCCGGCCTTGGCGAAACCCACCCGCAGCTTGCGCTGGAGCATCGAGGTGGAGCCGAACTGGGTGGTGACCACCAGTTCGATGGCCTGCAGCAGCAGGTCCAGGTCCTCGCCGATGTCCTCGTCGATCTCCTTCTTCTTGGCCTCGGCGGCGCCCACGTCCTCGCGGTAGGTGGGCTCGGCCTGCTTCTTGCAGTGCTCGACGACGCCGCGGATCTCTTTCTCGGTGACCCAGGCGTTCTGCAGCCGGACGGGTTTTCCGGCGCCCATCGGCAGGAACAGCGCATCGCCCTTGCCCACGAGTTTCTCGGCGCCGGGCTGGTCCAGGATGACGCGGCTGTCGGAGAGGCTGGAGGTGGCGAACGCCAGCCGGGAGGGCACGTTGGCCTTGATCAGCCCGGTGACGACGTCGACGCTGGGCCGCTGGGTGGCCAGCACCAGGTGGATGCCTGCGGCGCGGGCGAGCTGGGTGATGCGCACGATGGCGTCCTCGACGTCGCGGGGGGCGACCATCATCAGGTCGGCGAGCTCGTCGACGATGACCACCAGGTAGGGGTAGGGCTCGTAGACGCGTTCGCTGCCGGGCGGTGCGGTGAGCTCGCCGGCGCGCACGGCCGCGTTGAAGTCGTCGATGTGGCGGAACCCGGAGGCGGCGAGGTCGTCGTAGCGGCGGTCCATCTCGCCCACGACCCACTGCAGGGCGTCGGCGGCCTTCTTCGGGCTGGTGATGATGGGCGTGATCAGGTGCGGGATGCCCTCGTACATGGTCAGCTCGACCCGTTTGGGGTCGACCAGGATCAGCCGCACCTCGTCGGGGGTGGCACGCATCATGACCGAGGTGATCAGCCCGTTGATGCAGGTGGACTTGCCGGCTCCGGTGGCGCCGGCCACCAGCACGTGCGGCATCTTGGCGAGGTTGGCCACCACGGTGGCGCCCTCGATGTCCTTGCCCAGGCCGACCAGCATCGGGTGTTCGTCGGAGGTGGCCGGGGCCGACCGCAGGATGTCGCCGAGGCTGACGACGTCCTTGTCGGCGTTGGGGATCTCGACGCCGATGGCCGACTTGCCGGGGATCGGCGACTGGATGCGCACGTCGGCGCTTTTGACGGCCAGGGAGATGTTCTTGGTCAGCGCGGTGACCTTCTCGACCTTCACGGCCGGCCCGAGCTCGATCTCGTAGCGGGTGACCGTGGGCCCGCGGGTGAACCCGGTGATCTCGGCGTCGATGTTGAACTGCTCCATCACGCCGTTGAGCGCTTCGACCACGGTGTCGTTGGCCTTGGTGCGCGGTTTGGGCGGTGTGCCGGGCTTGAGCATGGGCGGCGGCGGCAGCTCGTAGTCGCCGTCGACGACGCGCGGCGGAATCGACAGCTGTTCGGCGGCCTCGGGCGGCGGCGTGTGGTCGGGCGCCGGCGCCGGGGCGGGTGCGGGCTTGTCGGAGGCGGCCACGACCGGGGTGTCGTAGGGGCGTTCGGTGGAGCCGGCGATGCCCGCGGCGCCGTCCTCGGCCGGATCGGAGTCGGCGGCTGCGCGCGGCTTGCGTTTGCGCTTGGGCTTGTCGGGCTGTTTGGTACCGCCGGCGGGGGCGGCGAGGATGTCCATCCCGGAGTCGGCGCCGGATTCGCGTTCCATGAGCCCGCCGAAGAGGGAGCGCATGCGTTCGGGGATGCGGTGGACGGGGGTGGCGGTGACCACCAGCAGCCCGAACACCAGCACGAACCCGAGCAGCACCCCGGTGACCCAGGGGGTGATGAGCAGGCTGAGCGGCCCGGAGGCGGCGAATCCGATGAGGCCGCCGGCGCGCTGGACGTCTTCGGCGCCGTCGGCGGGCCAGGGGATGCCGTGGCCGATGTGGATGAGCCCGAGCAGACCCACCAGCAGGGCGGTGGAGCCGATGACCAGGCGGCCGACATCGGTTTCGCCGGTGCCGGGGGTGCGCATCAGCCGCCAGGCAAAAGGCAGGAACAGCAGCGGCAGCACCGGGGAGAAGGTGCCGAAGGCGCCCACGACGACGGTGCGGGTGGCTTCGGGCAGCGGGCCGTCGGTCTCCCACCACACAGCGGCGGCGATGAGCAGCCCCAGTGCCAGCAGCACCAGGCCCAGGCCGTCGCGGCGGAGGTCGGGGTCGAGGTCGCGTGCGCTGCGCCCGGCGGCGCGCGCGAGGCCGCCGACGGTGTGGGCCATCAGCCGCCACACCAGCAGCAGGCCGCGTCCCGCCCAGACGAACAGCAGGGCGATGGGGCCTTCGCCTGCGGTGGAGGTGCGTTTGGCCGCAGAGGCGCGGGACCGCTGCGCGGAGCCGGCCGCGGTGCGGCGCGCCGGGGCCTTCTTCTTGCCGGAGGTTCCGGTGCCGCCGCCCCGGGATGCTCCGCCGCCGGATCCTTGGGGGGTCTTGGGCGCACGGGTGGCCATGGTGCGCAGCTTACAACCGCACGGGGCAACGGGTCCCCCACCCGTTTCCGGCGTGTCGCGGCCCCGCGGCGGCTGAGCGGGCCGAGCAGGTCAAGCAGGCCGAGCGGTACGGGGGCGGCCGGGGCCGCCCCCGTTGCGGTCAGATCTCCACGATCACCGGGACGATCATCGGCCGGCGCCGGTAGGTCTCGTTGACCCAGCGGCCGATGCCGCGGCGCACGAGCTGGCGCAGCTGGCTGGGGTCGGTGATTCCGTCGGCGGCCGCCTTCTCCAGGGAATCCTGGAGCTTGGGGATGACCACGTCGTAGGCTTCGACGTCGATCCCGGCACCGCGGGTGTGGATCTCGGGTTCGCCGACGATCTTGCCGGACGTGGAATCGACGGCGACGATGACGGAGATGAAGCCTTCTTCGCCGAGGATGCGCCGGTCCTTGAGCGCGGACTCGGTGACATCGCCCACCGAGGCGCCGTCGACGTAGACGTAGCCGGCCTGGACCTTGCCGGTGATGCGCGCCCGTCCCTTGTGCAGGTCGACGACCAGGCCGTCCTCGGCCAGGCAGATGCGGTCCTCGGCCAGGCCCGCCAGCGCGGCCACGCGGGCGTGGGCGCGCATGTGCCGCCATTCGCCGTGCACCGGCATGAAGTTGCGCGGGCGCACCATGTTGTGCACGTAGAGCAGTTCGCCGGCAGGTGCGTGGCCCGAGACGTGCACCAGCGCGTTGCCCTTGTGCACCACCTTCGCGCCCCAGCGGGTCAGCCCGTTGATGACGCGGTTGACGGAGTTCTCGTTGCCGGGGATGAGCGAGGAGGCCAGCAGGACGGTGTCGCCCTCCTCGATGCGGATCTGGTGGTCGCGGTTGGCCATGCGGGTCAGCGCCGACATCGGCTCGCCCTGGGAGCCGGTGGAGACCAGTACGGCGTCGCTGGGGCGGAGGTCGTCGAGCTGCTTGACGTCGACCAGCAGGTCGTTGGGCACGGTCAGGTAGCCGAGGTCGCGCGCGATGTTCATATTGCGGACCATGGAGCGGCCGACGAAGGCGACCTTGCGCCCGTGGGCCTTGGCGGAGTCGAGCACCTGCTGGACGCGGTGCACGTGCGAGGCAAAGCAGGCCACGATGATGCGCTGGTCGGCGTCGTCGAAAACCTTGTCGATGACCGGCGAGATGTCGCGTTCGCTGGTGACGAAGCCGGGCACCTCGGCGTTGGTGGAGTCGGCCAGCAGCAGGTCGACGCCCTCGCTGCCGACCCGCGCGAAACCGGCCAGGTCGGTCAGCCGCCCGTCGAGCGGCAACTGGTCCATCTTGAAGTCGCCGGTGTGCAGGACGGTGCCCGCCCCGGTGCGGATGGCCACCGCCAGCGCGTCGGGGATGGAGTGGTTGACCGCGAGGAATTCGAGGTCGAACGGGCCGAACGACCGGCGTTCGTCCTCGCCGACCTGGACGGTCTCGGGTTTGATGCGGTGCTCGCCGAGCTTGGCCGACAGCAGCGCCAGGGTCAGCCGCGACCCCACGAGCGGGATGTCGGGGCGTTCGCGCAGCAGGAACGGCACAGCCCCGATGTGGTCCTCGTGACCGTGCGTGAGCACGAGGGCCTCAACGTCGTCGAGCCGGTCCCGGATGAAGTCGAAGTCGGGCAGGATCAGATCGACCCCGGGCTGCTCCTCCTCGGGGAAGAGCACACCGCAGTCGACGATCAGCAGTTTTCCTTGGTACTCGAAAACCGTCATGTTGCGGCCGATTTCGCCGAGGCCGCCCAGGGCCACGACGCGCAGCGCGTCGGAGCTCAGCGCGGGCGGCGCGCCGAGCTCCGGGTGGGGATGACTCATGCAGATCCTTCCGTCAGCCGTTCGACCCCCACCACGCTGGCCGGCACCGCCTGGTGGGGGGCCAGTCCGATTGGTCCCTTAACGCCTGCTGCGGCGAGGTCCTCGCGCAGCAGCGCCTGCAGCTCCGGCGAAGCGTCGGCCAGCGGCGTGCGTACCGGCCCGCCGGGCAGGCCGAACATGTTCAGTACCGCCTTGGTCGTGATGACGCCCTGGGTGCGGAAGATCCCGGTGTAGACCGGGGTCAGCCGCCGGTGGATGGCCAGGGCGCGGGCAACGTCGCCGGACTCGTAGGCGTCGAGCATGTCGTGCAGGTCGGCGCCGACGATGTGGCCGACGACGCTGACGAATCCGGAGGCGCCCACCGACAGCAGCGGCAGGTTGAGCATGTCGCTGCCGCAGTAGAAGGCCAGGCCGGTGCGCTCCATCACCCAGGAGCTCGCACCCAGGTCGTCCTTTGCGTCCTTGTTGGCCACGATACGCGGGTGTTCGGCGAGGCGGACCAGGGTCTCCGACGCGATCGGGGTGCCGGTGCGCTGGGGGATGTCGTAGAGCATCGCCGGCAGCTCGGTGGCGTCGACGATCGAGGTGAAGTGGCGGATCAGCCCTTCTTGCGGGGGCTTGTTGTAGTAGGGCGTGACCAGGAGCACGCCGTGGGCGCCGGCGCGTTCGGCGCTTTCGGCGAGGCGGATGCTGTGGCGGGTGTCGTTGGTACCGACACCGGCTACGACAACGGCCCGGTCGCCGACGGCTTCGAGCACGGCGCGCAGCAACCGGTCCTTCTCCTCGTCACTGGTGGTCGGCGACTCTCCAGTGGTACCGCTGATGATGAGGCCGTCATTGCGCTGCTCGTCGACCAGGTACGTGGCGAGACGGGCGGCGCCGTCGTAGTCGACGTCCCCGTTCTCCTGCATAGGTGTGACCATCGCGGTCAACATCTGGCCGAAAGGCGCGCTCGGCGAAGTGCTGCCTGACATAGGGAAAACGTACCGCGCCACCGGCCCACCTGCGCCCACACGACCCCCACCGAAGTGGATTTTCCGGGCGTCGACCCATGATCCGACCGATGTGCGTACCTCTTCGGCTGCGGGGCGGCCGAGGCTTGCGGTGCGGCGGGATCACCGGCGCAGGGCGGATCCGGGGGCCCGCGGCGGGGTCGCCGGACCGGGTGCGGTGCCGGGATACCGCCCCGGCACCGGCCCCGGAACCGGATCGTGGTGGCGGCGGCTCAATCGTCGTCGTCGCCGGGCAGCAGGACGCTCAGCAGCCAACTCACGACCGCGATGACGATCGCGCCGAAGAAGGCGGGCCAGAAGCCGTCGATGGTGAAGGGCAGGCCGAGCACGCCCGCGAGCCAGGCGGTGAGTAGGAGGAGCAGGGCGTTGACGACCAGCGCGATCAGGCCGAGGGTCACCACGTAGAAGGCGCATCCGACCGTTTTGACCAGCGGTTTGATGACCGCGTTGATCACACCGAAGATGATGCCGAGAGCCAGGTAGGTGACGATCAGTTCGCCGGTCGAGGACGAGTCGACATTGAGCCCGTCGATCAGGAAGACCGCGGCGGCGATGGCGACGGCGTTGACGAGGATTCTGATGATGATGCTCACGCCCACGATGCTGCCATGTTCGTGCCGCGGGGTGAACGCGGTGCCGGTGGTCGGCGGAAAATCCGCCCGGCGCCCGCGCCGGCGCGGGGTGGGCTTTGCCGCCGCCCCTTGCTGCTGAAACCATGCCGGACACGCCCCGGACCCGTGCGGGCGGGGGCGACGCAGCAGTCGAGGATGGATCGAGGGCGCAACGGTGTCGGCAGAGCGTTTTGTCAGGTCCGCCCGGGAGGCGGACATCGACACCGTGGTGGAGGTGCAGGTGGCCGCCTGGCGGTCGATGTACGGTCCGCTGCTACCCGAGCCGGTGCTGGCGGAGATCGGCAGCGAGGAGGCGGCTGCGCGGTTCCGCGAGCAGTGGCTCACCGCGCTGACCAGTCCCCCGACCTCGCGGCACCGGCTGCTGGTGGCCACCGACCAGCGCGCGGTGGTCGGGTTCGCAGCGCTGGGTCCGGCGGGTGATCCCGACCGGTGGCCGGCGACCGACGCCGAGATCTACGCCCTGCATGTGCACCCTGACCAGGTGCGCGGTGGCAACGGCAGCCGGTTGCTGAACGCGGCGGTGGACCACCTGCTCGACGACGGGTTCCGGACGGCGCTGCTGTGGGTACTGGAGCGCCCCAATCCGCTGCGGTCCTTTGCCGAGAAGGCGGGGTGGCGCCCCGACGGCGCGACCCGGGACCTGAACCTGGGCGCGCCGCTGCCCATGGTGCGGCTGCACGCCGACATCAGCGAGTAGGGGCGGCCGGCGCGTCCGCGGGGCGCTGCGGCCGGACCCCGCTCAGCGCCGCGGTTGTGCGGCGCTAACGTGGACTTCCGGCCCTGGGCGCACTGCCCGGGGCGGCCGGCACGAGGAGAGAGGGCCGACGGGTGGCCACGGTCAGCCAGTGGGTAGCGGGGGCGCGCCCCCGCACATTGCCGAATTCGATCGTCCCGGTGGCGGTCGGTACCGGTGTTGCGCTGGGCGCCGGTGCCGCTGTGTGGTGGAAGGCGCTGCTGGCGGCCGGTGTGGCGCTGGCGCTGCAGGTGGGCGTCAACTACGCCAACGACTACAGCGACGGCGTGCGCGGCACCGACACCGAGGAGCGGGTCGGGCCGGTCCGCCTGACGGCGGCCCGGTTGGCGGCGCCCCGGCGGGTGTTCTCGGCTGCCTGGGTGTGTTTCGCGGTCGCTGCGGTGCTGGGCCTGGTGCTGGCGGTGGCGAGTGCGTGGTGGCTGGTGCTGGTGGGTGCGGTCGCCATTGTCGCGGCCTGGTTCTACACCGGCGGCCGGCGGCCTTACGGGTACCGGGCGCTGGGCGAGGTTTCGGTGTTCGTGTTCTTCGGCCTGGTGGCCGTGGCGGGCACGGTGTTCGTGCAGATGGGGACGGTGCCCTGGCAGGGGTGGGTGGCTGCGGTCCCGGTCGGGCTGCTCTCCTGCTCGGTGCTGGTCATCAACAATCTGCGCGATATCGGCACCGACACCGAGACGGGCAAGAACACGCTGGCGGTGCGCCTGGGCGAGACGGGCACCCGCCGCCTGTACGCGGGTTGTATCGCCGCCGCCTTCGTGTGCGCGCTGGCGACCGCGCCCGCGAGCCCGTGGGTGGCGGTGCTGCTGCTTGCGGTGCTGCCGGCGGTGCCGCCGTTGCGGCGGGTGCTGGGCGGCGAGTCCGGCCGCGACCTGATCGCCGGCTTGGGCGAGACCGGTCGGCTGCAGATGGCCTTCGGTGCCCTGTTCGCCGCGGGGCTGGCCCTGGGCGCGCTGGGATGAGCGTGCGGCGGCTGCGCCGCGGCGCTGTCCAACGCATGTCACATGGGGAATCGCCCGGCGGCCCGGACTTACGCTACTCAGGAGTGATTCGGGACAATCATTGACATTTAGGGTGAGCTGGATCACACTCACTTTCAGTGTTCCACACCCTCTGACCGGGAGTTCGGTCCACTCAACGGCCGCGAGTCGGCCAGCCGGCCGCCTCGCAGCCCTCCCCGCGTCCCGTCCGGCCGCGGCAGCATAAAGGCGGAGGTCCCATGGTTTATCTGGCCGAGTTCGTCGGAACGGCGATCCTGACACTGCTCGGGTGCGGTGTCGTCGCAGGTGTCACCCTCGCCCGTTCCAAAGCCGCGGGGGGCGGCTGGATCGTCATCACCTTCGGCTGGGGTATGGCCGTGGCCATGGCCGTCTACGTCGTCGGCCAGTACAGCGGCGCCCACATCAACCCGGCCGTCACCATGGGCATGGCCTCGATCGGCGAACTGCCCTGGGCCCAGGTGCCCGGCTATATCGCCGCGCAGATCCTCGGCGGCCTCTTCGGTGCGGTGCTGGTCTACCTGTCCTACCTGAAGCACTGGGCCGAGACCCCCGACGCCGAGACCAAGCTGGGCGTGTTCAGCACCATCCCCGCGATCCGCAGCATCCCCGCCAACTTCCTCACCGAGGTCGTCGGCACGTTCATGCTGGTCTTCGGGATCCTGGGCATCAACGCCAACATGAACCCGCTGGGCGCGGCGGGCGACGGCACCCTCGCCGACCTGTTCGGAACCGGGGTCGCGCCGCTGCTCGTGGGCTTTTTGGTGCTGGCCATCGGGCTGTCGCTGGGCGGCCCCACCGGATACGCCATCAACCCCGCCCGCGACCTGGGGCCGCGCATCGCCCACACGCTGCTGCCGATCCCCGGCAAGGGCGGGTCGGACTGGTCCTACGCCTGGGTCCCGATCGTGGCGCCGATCGTCGGCGGCGTGCTCGCCGCACAGGTGTTCGTGCTGCTGGGATTCGACGTCTGAGGCCGCGCCGGCCGGCCGGCGGCCGCCGCTGCCCTGCCGCGGCGGCCACCGGCCGGCCCGTCCACCGGGTCAGTCCAGCCCGAGCAGCGGTTCCAGACCCACGGTCACCCGCTCCGGCAGGCCGGCGACCCGGCGCACACCCAGCAGCACACCCGGCATGAACGACTCGCGGTTCATGGAGTCGTGCCGGATGCGCAGGGTCTCGCCGTGGGTGCCGAACACGACCTCTTGGTGGGCGATCATGCCGGTCATGCGCAGTGCGTGCACCGGCACCCCCTCGACGTCGGCGCCGCGGGCGCCGGGAACCTCGGCGGTGGTCGCATCGGGCATCGGCGCGGCCCCGGCCTGCGCCCGCGCACCGGCGACCAGTTCGGCGGTGCGCACGGCGGTGCCGCTGGGGGCGTCGGCCTTGTTGGGGTGGTGCAGCTCGATGATCTCGGTGGACTCGAAGTAGGGCGCCGCCTTGGCCGCGAAGTTCATCATCAGCACGGCCGCGATGCCGAAGTTCGGCGCGATCAGCACGTTCGGGCCCGGATTGGCCGCCAGCAGCTCGCGCACCCGGGCGA
Source organism: Streptomonospora sediminis (assembly GCF_054778995.1). NCBI lineage: Bacteria > Bacillati > Actinomycetota > Actinomycetes > Streptosporangiales > Nocardiopsidaceae > Streptomonospora > Streptomonospora sediminis. The sequence continues at coordinate 162,079 of NZ_BAAGYZ010000082.1, read as the reverse complement.
CACGGGCGTCGTCGAAACCGCTGGTGCCCACGACCGCGTGGATGCCGTGCTCGGCGAGCCAGCGGAGGTTGTCCAGCACCGCGTCCGGGTGGGTGAAGTCGACGACCACGTCGGCGCCGCGCACCCGCTCGCGGTCGGCCTCGCCGCCGACCCCGGCGACGAGCTCGGTGTCGTCGGCACCTTCGACGGCTTTGACGACTTCGGACCCCATGCGCCCGCGGGCGCCCAACACTCCTACCTTGATCACGGCCATACCGTACCGGAGTGCGCCGCCGGCCCGGATCCCGGCGCGCACGCCCGCTGCGGGGGGTGCGCGCCGGGGCGGCCGGGAGAAACCGGCCGACCGGTGCGGCGGAGTCAGGGACGGGCGAGCAGCAGCGCGAAGTCGCCGCCGGGGTCCGTCCAGTAGGCGTCCAAGGTGAACCCGGCCGAATCCAGTTCGGCTTCGATGCCTTCGCGGCGGAACTTCGCGGAGATCTCGGTGCGCATCTGCTCGCCGGCGGCGAACTCGGCGGTGAAGTCCAGCGCCGCGATGGGCACCCGCTGCCGGGTCCGCGAACGCAGCCGCATCTCGATCCACTCCGCCCCGGGGTCCCACACGGCCAGGTGGTCGAACGCGGCCGGGTCGAACTCCGCGCCGAGTTCGCGGTTGAGCACGTGCAGCACGTTGCGGTTGAACTCGGCGGTCACCCCGCGCGTGTCGTCGTAGGCGGCGACCAGGCGCTGCGGGTCCTTGACCAGGTCCAGGCCCAGCAGCAGGGTGTCGCCCCCGGTGAGCCCGCTGTGCAGGTCGGTGAGGAAGGACACCCGGCCGGCGGGCGGCTGGTTTCCCAGGGTCGAGCCGAGCACCGCGACCAGCCGGCGCCCGCCGGCGGGCAGCAGGTGCAGATGGCGTTCGAAGTCGGCGACGACTGCGTGCATCTCCAGGCCGGGGTAGGCGCCGCCGATGGCTTCGGCGGCCTCGCGCAGGAAATCGCCGCTGACGTCGACCGGCACGAACCGGCGCAGCGTGCCCGCCCCGCGCAGCGCGTCCAGCAGCAGCCGGGTCTTCTCGCCCGAACCGGCCCCCAGCTCGACGAGCGTGTCGGCGCCCGCTGCGGCGGCGATGCCGGGGGCGCGCCGGCGCAGGATCGCGCGTTCGGCGCGGGTGGGGTAGTACTCCTCCAGCCGGGTGATCTCCTCGAACAGCCCGCTGCCGCGTTCGTCGTAGAACCATTTGGGCGGCAGTTCTTTCGGGCTCGCCGCCAGCCCTGCCAGGACGTCGCTGCGCAGCGACTTGGCGAGGTCGTCGGCGGTCAGGTGGTGGTCGATGCGCATGGGCTCTCCGTTTTCAGACGGCCGCGGTGATGGGGCCGATGTACAGGCCTTCGGAGTCGGCGGTGACCAGGCTGCCGTCGGGGATCCGCTGCCAGGCGGGGTCGTCGTCGAGCGGTTCGGAGGCCAGCCACGCGCCGGAGTCGCCGTGGCGGGCGTAGAGGGTGTCGCCGTCGGCGGTGGCCGCCAGGCGGCGGCCGTCGGCGGCGAGCAGGTTGTAGCGGCCCGGTGAGCACGCGCGGGCCTCGGCCGCCACCCGGGCCAGGGCTTGGCCCAGTCCGGCGCCCGAGCGCCACTGCCGCAGCGCGGCGGCGAACAGCGGCGCGGAATCGACCGGTGTGCGGGCGTCCAGTGCGCCCTGCGGCAGGGGGGTGCCCAGGTGCTCGGCAAGGGACTCGTCGTCGGAGGCGGCGCCGTTGTGCGAGAACAGCCAGGTGTCGCCGCGGAACGGCTGGGCGCAGGACTCGTCGCTGCCGAACCCGGGGGTGGCGTCGCGTACCGCGGCGACCGCGCAGGTGGCGGTCACCGCGCGGGCGGCGTCGGCAAAGGAGGAGTCGGCCCAGATCGGCATCGCGCGGCGGTAGCGCAGCGGCGGCGCCTGCGGCTCGGACGGCGGCCGGTCGTACCAGCCGGCTCCGAAACCGTCGGCGTTGACGGTGCCGTGCCGCTGCTCGCGCGGTGCGTAGGACTGGGTGTGCAGCGAGAACGGTGCTGCGTAGAGCAGTTCGTACAGGGTGCGCGGCGGGCCGAGGTAGGCCAGGTGGCGGCACATCAGCGCATCTCCCCCGCCCCGGTCGCCCCGGTCTCCTCTGCGTCGCGGGCGCAGCGGAACCCGCTGAAGATCTGCCGGCGGACGGGGTGGTCCCAGTTGCGGAAGGTGGCGCGCATGGCGGTGGGGTGGGTGGCCCACGACCCGCCGCGCAGCACCTTGTAGTCGCCGCCGAAGAACACCTCGGAGTACTCCCGGTAGGGGAACGCCGCAAAGCCCGGGTAGGCGGTGAAGTCGGAGGATGTCCACTCCCAGACGTCGCCGAGCAGCTGCAGGGCGCCGCTGGGCGCCGCGCCCGCCGGGTACGCCCCGGCCGGTGCAGGCCGCAGCAGCCGCTGGCCCAGGTTGGCGTGTTCGGGTTCGGGCTCCTGCTCGCCCCACGGGAAGCGCAGGGAGGCGCCGGTCGCGGGGTCGTGGCGCGCCGCCTTCTCCCATTCGGCCTCGGTGGGCAGCCGCTTGCCGGCCCAGCGGGCATATGCCTCGGCCTCGAAGAAGCACACGTGCTGGACCGGTTCGCCGGGCGGCAGCGGCTCCACCCGGCCCAGGCGGCGCCGCAACCAGCCCCCGCCCGCGTCGCGGATCCAGAACGCGGGTGCGCGCTTGCCCGAGCGGGTGCGCCACTGCCAGCCGCGCCCGCTCCACCAGCGGGGGTTGTCGTAGCCGCCGTCGTCGAGGAAGGCGAGGTAGTCGGCGTTGGTCACCGCGCGCGTGTCGATCCGGTAGGGCGGCAGGTCGACGGTGTGGGCCGGGCGTTCGTTGTCGTAGGACCAGGGGTCGGCGGTGGTGCCCATGGTGAACGGCCCGCCCTCGACCAGTACTTCGGCGGGTCCGGTGAAGGGCGGCGGTGCCGGTGCCTCCGCGGTTTCGGCCAGTACCGGGCCGCCGCGGCGGAGCTGGTGGGTGGCCAGCATGGTTTCGTCGTGCTGGTGCTCGTGCTGGATGACCATGTGGTAGACGAACCCGTCCTGCAGCAGCGGCGTGCCGGCGCCGAAGTCGGCGCGGTCCAGGGAGTCCAGCACCCGGTCGCGGACCCGGGCGTTGTAGTCGCGGGCCTCGCCGGGCGACAGCAGCGGCAGGCTGACGCGGTCGGCTCGCGGGTTCTCGAACGCGTCGTAGAGCGTGTCGATGTCGGGCCGCAGCGCCTCGCCTCCGGCGGCCGTGCGCAGCAGCCACTGCTCTTCGTAGTTGCCGACGTGGGCGAGGTCCCACACCAGCGGTGACATCAGGGGCGAGTGCTGGGTGACGAGTTCGGCCTCGTCGAGCGCTTCGAGGGTCAGGCCGACGCTGCGCGCCCGGCCATGGTCGAGTTCGGCGGCGATGCGCCGGCGCAGCCGTTCGGCCGCCGGGCGGTCGCCGGTGGTGTTCTCGGACATCGGGTCTCCTTTCGCCGCTGGCGGGCGCAGCGCTGCCCCGGGCAGGCGCCGCCGGCCGCGGCCGCAATGCGGTGGAGCGGGGCGGGTGGACCGGATAAACGGGAAGCGGGTTAAGCGGCCGAGCCCTGCTCTGCTAGGCCGCCTTGTCCAGACGCTGCAGGTCGGCGGGACAGCGGCCCCGTTCAACGAACTGCTCGCGGTAGTCGTCGACGGCGCCGGCCAGTTCGGCGGCGCCCATGCGCCCCAGCGCCGCCGCGGCGGCGGCAAAGCAGGTGCGCGCGCACTCGGCCAGGGCGGGGTCGGTCAGTGCGGCCCGGGCCGCCCGCACCCACAGCGGGCGGTCGGGATCGGCGCCGCGCCCGAGGCGGTCGACGGCCTCGGTTGCGGTCCCGGCAGCTGCCGGGTCGTCGAGCAGGGCGGCGGCGACCGCGATGGGTACCGGCCACCAGCGGGCGGGCGGGGCGTCGATCATCCGGAACTCCAGCCATCCGCGCGGCCGCACCGGTGGGAACAGGGTGCTCAGGTGGTGGACGAGGTCGTCGCGGGTGGGCCGCCGGTTGGCGTAGCCGCCGGCAATCCAGTCGCCAAAGGCCATGCCGGGGTCGACCACCCCGGGCGGCGCGCCGTCGCGGATGGTCATGAGCTTGGCCCGCAGCGCGTAGCCGGTCCAGGCCGCGACGGGGTCGCCGGATGCCACCGGGCGGGTGCGGGTGGGGTCGATCGCGTCCCAGATGGCCCAGCGGGTCGACCGCCACCCGGTGTTGCGCCCCTGGTGGATGGGTGAGTTGGCGAAGGCGGCGACGAACAGCGGGCCCAGCCTGCCGGCCAGTTGCCAGCGGCGGGCGGCGTCGTCGGCGTCGGCGCCGATGTCCAGGCACACCTGCAGTGAGGCGGTGCTGCACATCATGAGCGGGCCGGTGCGGGATCCGGCGGAGTGGAAGTAGCGCTCCATCGCGGCGTAGCGCGGAAGAGTGAGCTGGCGGACCGGTGGGCGCTGCGGGTCGAGGCCGTTTCCGTCCAAGGCCAGGCCTGCGGCGTGCAGCCGGTCGCGGATCAGGGTGAGGTCGGCGGCCAGTGCCGCGTGTGCGGCTCCGGGGCCGGGGAGCGGCGGCGAGCTGAGCTCAAGCTGCCCTCCGGGTTCGAAGGTGACGGTGCTGTTGCCGGGCAGCGGCCCGGCTTCTGCTACGAGTGGGGACAGGCGGGCAAGTGGGACGGGTTCGCGCGGGCGCACCGGGTCGCGGACGAGCCACTCGGTTTCGGCGCCGACGCGGCCCGGCGGGCCGGTTTTGAAGCAGATGCCGTTGATGTAGTCCTGTACGTCGTTCTCGGTCAGGTAGGCCATGACCGCACTCCTCGTGTCGCGGACGTAGACCTATCCCTGCCCCGAAGAGGGCGGCTTGCAACATCGGCGGGCGCCTCCGGCCGGGAAGCGGGCGCGAACTTCAGCCGACGCGCGGCCGAACGGGGGGCGGGCGCGCCGCCGCGGCCCGGGGGCTCGGGCGCGGCGGCGCCACCGCTGTTTGTTCAGCGCAGGGGTGCCTGGTAGCTCTCCGAGGCCAGGGCAAGTCCCGACCGCCACAGAAACGCCCGTTTGGGCGAGTCGTGGCCGCCGGCGCCGATGACCATCCGCACCGCGCCCAGCGCGCTCAGCCGGGGGCGGGCCTCCTCCAGCAGTGCGGCGCCGGAACCCCACCAGTCGCCGGGCTCGCTCACCCAGAAGTCGTCGATGTAGGCGAGCCGGCCGCCGGGGGCGTGGACGTCGTCGGCCGGGCCCACCGCCGCCAGCAGGTATCCGCTCAGGTGCGGTCCGCGGGTGGCGACCAGGGCCAGTGCGCCCTGGTCGGCGATGGTCCTGCTGACGCGGGCGCGGTGGCGTTCGCGCGCGTCGGGCGCCGGGTCCCGGAACCCGGGGGCGTGTTCGCGGTATTCGCGGCGCCGCTGCGCCGCGAGCTCGACGATCGCCTCGATGTGGCCGGGTTCGGCCGCCCGGACATCGGGCCGCTGGTGCGTTTCCATCGCCCTCCCCGCGTCGTGGTGCCTGGGGTCCTGCGCTGCGGGGTCTCGGCCGTGCCGGCGGCCCCGCGTGCGACGAAGCGCCGCTTGCCGCGCGGCTTCTAGCTTTCCCCGCGAATGTGGGTTATACGACACATCGCCGTATCACGCTCATATCGGTTGGCCGCATCGGTATCGGCGGTGCCGGCGCCGCGCAGCGCGCGACACCTGCGGTGTGCGGGTGGTACGACGGTGCACGGGCCCGCTCCGGGCTCTCCCGGGCCGCACAAGGGGGACTTGCGATGACAAGGGCAGCCGAACGCCCGACCTACCCGCCCGAGCTGCGCACACTGCTGGACGGGCGCTGGGGCCGTATCCGCGAGCTGGCGCGCGGGTACCTGCGCGGCGAGCGGTTCGCCCCGGTCGCCGGGCTGGGCGCCGAGGAGCACCGCGAGCGCGTGCTGGGCCAGCTCAAGGCGATCGCCGACACCGAGATCCCCACTTACGGGTTCTCCGGCGACCACGGCGGCACCGACGACGTGGGCGGTTCGGTGGTGGCCTTCGAGATGCTGGTGTGCGACCTGTCGCTGATGGTCAAGGTCGGTGTGCAGTGGGGGCTGTTCGGCGGCGCGATCCAGGCGCTGGGCACCGAGCGCCACCACGCCGCCTACCTGCCCCGGGTGATGTCGGCGGAGCTGCCCGGCTGCTTTGCGATGACCGAGACCGGGCACGGCTCCGATGTGCAGCGGTTGCGCACCACCGCCGAGTACGATCCCGCCACCGGCGAGTTCGTCGTCAACACGCCCGACGATGCCGCCCGCAAGGACTACATCGGCAACGCGGCTCGCGACGGCCGGCTGGCCGTCGTCTTCGCCCAGCTCATCACCGGGGGCACCGGCCACGGCGTGCATGCGCTGCTGGTGCCCGTCCGCGACACCGACGGCAGCCCCATGCCCGGGGTGCGCATCGGCGACTGCGGACCCAAGGCCGGGCTGAACGGGGTGGACAACGGGCGGCTGTGGTTCGACCGGGTACGGGTGCCCCGAGAGGCGCTGCTGAACCGCTATGCCGATGTAGCCGCCGATGGCACCTACTCCAGCCCGATCGAAAGCGACAACCGCCGGTTCTTCACCATGTTGGGCACCCTGGTGCGCGGCCGTATCAGCGTCGCCGGCGGCGCGGGCAGCGCCACCAAGGCCGCGCTGGCGATCGCCGTCAAGTACGCGCAGGTCCGCCGGCAGTTCGACCGCCCCGGCACCGGCGAGGAGGTCGCGCTGCTGGACTACCGCAGCCACCAGCGCCGGCTGCTGCCTGCGCTGGCGCGTACCTACGCGCTGCACTTCGCCCAGGAGGAGCTGGTCTCGGCCCTGCACGAGCGCCACAGCGGCGAGCCGGCCCGCGACGAGCGCGGGCAGCGGGAGCTGGAGGCGCGCGCCGCCGGGCTCAAGGCCCTGGCGACCTGGCACGCCACCGCCACCATCCAGACCTGCCGCGAGGCCTGCGGCGGGGCGGGCTACCTGGAGGAGAACCGGCTCCCCCAGCTCAAGGCCGATACGGACGTATTCACCACGTTCGAGGGTGACAACTCGGTGCTGCTGCAGCTGGTGGCCAAGGGCTTGCTCACCGACTACCGCCAGGAGTTCGGCGACCTGGATCCGCTGGGCATGGCGCGTTTCGCCGCCGGGCAGTTCTTCGGCGCGGTCATCGAGCGCACCGCGGCGCGCTCGGTGATCGAACGCCTGGTCAGCGCCGCACCGGGCCGCGGCGACACCTCCGACCTGCTGGACCGCGGTTGGCAGCTGGGCCTGCTGGAGGACCGCGAGAAACACATCCTGGACGGGCTGGCGCGCCGGCTGCGCCGGGCCGGGGCGGCCGGCACCGACGCCTTCGAGGTGTTCAACGACGCCCAGGACCACGTGCTGGCCGCCGGGCGGGCGCACATGGAGCGGGTGGTCCTGGAGGCGTTCGTCGCCGCGATCGACCGGTGCGCCGACAGCGGGACCCGGGCGCTGCTGAACCGGGTGTGCGACCTGTTCGTGCTCTCGGCGGTCGAGCAGGACCGCGCCTGGTTCCTGGAGCACGAGCGGATCACCGCCACCCGCGCCAAGACCGTCACCCAGCAGGTCAACCGGTTGTGCGCCCAGCTGCGCCCGCACGCCGAAGCGCTCGTGGACGCCTTCGGGCTCCCCGACGAGTGGCTGGCGGCGCCCATCGCGCTGGGCGCCGAACAGCAGCGCCAACGCGAACAGCGCGCCGCCGACCGGTGACCGGATGGCCGGTGACCGGACCCGCCGGGGCGGCGCCTACAGGGTCCGTTCCGGCTGCGGGACCGCCGACCAGGTCCAGTTGCGGATGTCGGGGGCGTCCTCGCCGAACTCGCGGGTGTGCGACCGGCAGCGCAGCCGCTCGTTCTCCATGCGCTGGCGCAGGTGCGCGGCGCTGACACCCAGCCCCGGCAGGTGGTCGATGACGTCCATCACCAGGTGGAAGCGGTCCAGGTCGTTGAGCATCACCATGTCGAACGGTGTGGTGGTGGTGCCTTCCTCCTTGAAGCCGCGCACATGCAGGTTGGGGTGGCCGTTGCGCCGGTAGGTGAGCCGGTGGATCAGCCACGGGTAGCCGTGGAAGGCGAAGATGACGGGTTTGTCGGTGGTGAAGATCGCGTCGAAGGCTTTCTGGGTGAGCCCGTGCGGATGCTCCCCGGCGGGCTGCAGCCGCATCAGGTCCACCACGTTGACCACGCGCACCCGCAGGTCGGGCAGGTGTTCGCGCAGCAGCTGGGCGGCCGCCAGGGTCTCCAGTGTGGGGATGTCGCCGGCGCAGGCCAGCACCGCGTCGGGCTCGACTCCGGCGTCGGTACTTGCCCACTCCCAGATGCCCAGCCCGCGGGTGCAGTGCGCGATGGCCTCGTCCATGGGCAGGTAGTTCAGCGAGGGCTGCTTGCCCGCGATGATGACGTTGACCGTGTCGCGCATACGCAGGCAGTGGTCGGCCGTCGACAGCAGGGTGTTGGTGTCCGGCGGCAGGTAGACCCGGATGATCTCGGGTTTCTTGTTGACCACGTGGTCGATGAATCCGGGGTCCTGGTGGCTGAACCCGTTGTGGTCCTGGCGCCACACGTGTGAGCTGAGCAGGTAGTTCAGCGAGGCGATGGGCCGGCGCCAGGCCAGCCCGCGGCTGACCTTGAGCCACTTGGCGTGCTGGTTGAACATGGAGTCGATGATGTGGATGAACGCCTCGTAGCTGTTGAACAGGCCGTGCCTGCCGGTGAGCAGGTAGCCCTCCAGCCAGCCTTGGCACAGGTGCTCGCTGAGCGCTTCCATGACGCGGCCGTCGGGCGCCAGGTCGCGGTCGGTGGGCAGCGATGCCATGTCCCAGGCGCGGCCGGTCTCCTCGAAGACGGCGCCCAGCCGGTTGGATGCGGTCTCGTCGGGCCCCACGATGCGGAAGTTGTGCGGGTTGGCCCGCATGATGTCGCGCAGGAACGGGCCGAGCACGCGGGTGGCCTCGGAAGACTCCACCGCCGGCGCCGGGACCTCGACCGCGTGGTCGCGGAAGTCGGGCATCGCCAGGTCCTTCAGCAGCAGCCCTCCGTTGGCGTGCGGGCTGTTGCCGATGCGCGCCTGCCCCCGGGGAACGATCGCGGTGGCCTCGGCGACGGGGGCCCCGCCGCTGTCGAACAGTTCGCCGGGCCGGTAGGAGCGCAGCCATTCCTCCAGCCGGCGCAGATGGCCGGGATCGGAGCGCACGGCGGCCAGCGGCACCTGGTGCGAGCGCCAGGTGTTCTCGACCGGTTCGCCGTCGACCTCGGCCGGGCCGGTCCAGCCCTTGGGGGTGCGCAGCACGATCATCGGCCAGTGCACGGCCGGGCGGACCGCACCGCGGCGGGCGGCGTCCTTGATCTCGGCGATCTCGCCGAGCACGCGGTCCAGGGTGGCGGCCATGCGCTGGTGCATTTCGGCGGGATCGTCGCCGGCGACGATGTGCGGGCGGTAGCCGAACCCTTCCAGCATCGAGACCAGGTCGCCCTCTGGTATGCGGGCCAGTACGGTCGGCCCGGCGATCTTGTAGCCGTTCAGGTGCAGGATGGGCAGCACCGTGCCGTCGCGGCGCGGGTCGGTGAAGACGTGGGCCGTCCAGCTTCCGGCGAGCGGGCCGGTCTCGGCCTCGCCGTCGCCCACGACCGCCGCCACCACCAGGTCGGGGTTGTCGAAGGCCGCGCCATAGGCATGGGACAGCGCATAGCCCAGTTCGCCGCCCTCGTGGATGGAACCCGGGGTCTCCGGGGCGACGTGGCTGGGCACTCCGCCGGGGAACGAGAACTGCCGGAACAGTTTGCGCATGCCGGCGGCGTCCTGGGTGACCTCCGGGTAGATGTCGGTGTAGGTGCCGTCGAGCCAGGAGGTGGCCACCGCCGCCGGGCCGCCGTGCCCCGGCCCCACGATCCACATCATCTCGGTGCCGCGCCGCTGCACCTGGCGCGACAGGTGCGCGTAGACGAAGTTCAACCCCGGGGTGGTCCCCCAGTGGCCCAGCAGCCGGGGTTTGACGTGCTCGGCCTGCAGCGGTTCGCGCAGCAGCGGATTGTCCAGCAGGTAGATCTGGCCGACCGAAAGGTAGTTGGCCGCGCGGAAGTAAAGGTCGGTCCGGCGCAGTTCGGTGTCACCGAGCGTGCGCACTGCGGCGACCTCGGCCCGTTGCTTGGTGTCCGTCATGGTCGTCCCCCTGGTGCCGCTGTCCGCCGATCGGCGGAATCGGATGTCGCGCGGTACGGCTCGCCGCCCCGACCGCGCCGCCTGCCAGCTACCCCAACCGCACGCGGCTAATGGGTGGGCGATGGGCCCGGCAGTGCCATCTCCGGCACGTGGACGGCGGCCCGGCTCAACGGCGTGCCGGGCCGCTGCGGGCCGAAGCCGCCGGTAGGTTGGCCGCAATGAACACCTCATCGAGCAGTGACGACCGGTCCGGCAACGGACCGGAACCCGACGGCCACGCCCCGGAACCGGAGCGCGAACAGCCGCCCGAGACCGCACCGGGCCTGCGCGAACCGGCCGCAGAGGGCGCCGGCGAGCAGACCCGCGATGACGATGGGGATCCCTACGACCCCTTCATCGCCGCGGAGCCCGAGGACGAGGAGCCCCTCGACGCCGAGGCGGCCGGCGGCGCCACACCGGCGGTCGCGCCCGGCGGGGGCGGCCTGCTGGGCGCCGAGACCTTCGCCGTCGCGGCGATGCTGGCGGTCGGGGGTGCGCTGGTCGGGCCGCGGCTGGTGCAGATGCTCTCCAGCGTGACCGCCCAGGACCAGGTTTCGGCCATCTCGCGGACCATCATCGGCGACGGTGTGGTGGCACTGGTGGCTGTCGTGCTGGGCTTGGTCAGCGGCGGCATGGCCAATGTGCACACCCGCCCCTGGGCGCGCTGGGCGGCGGGGGCCGCCGTGCTCATCGGTGTGCTGTTCGCGCTGATCTCGATCGTGGCCTGGGTGCTCGTCCCGGCTCCGGCTCCGGCGCCCACAGGCCCGCCGATGTAGCCTCGCCGGCCCGTTCCGCTGGACCGGCCCGGTCCGATACCTCCCCGCGGCCGCACCGCCCCCTCGGTTGCTGCGGCCGCGGCGGCCCGCCCTGCCCGCTGCGCCGCCCACTGGGCCGCAGTCCCGCCTTGCGCAGGAACAACAGGGACCGCTCCGTCATCGGCCAATGACACACCGTTGACATCACTGTTACGTTCCCGTACTTTACCAAGCACTGGAAAGCGCTTCCCAGGTCTCCGCAGAGCCGAAGCGGAGGCCCAGACCCGCCGGCCGTACACGGCGCCCGGCGGCCCCCTGGGGACACCGTGCCCGGGGTCACCTGAGGACGGTTCCACCGGAACCGCCATGTACCGCCCGGTAGGAATCGGGCATCCCCCTCTCCCCGCTAGGAGACCCGAAGCATGTACAGCACCAGGAAGCACAGCCGTTCCAGCCGCACGCGCCTCACCTGCTACGCCGGCGGATTCGCCGCGCTGGGCGCAGGCGCCGCTCTGATCGCCGGCACCCTGTCGGCCGCGGCCGACACCGGAACCGGCGCCGCCCAACTGGTCGGCTCGCCGGAAGGGTGGGCCACCCAGAACGGGGGCACCACCGGCGGCGGCGACCGCACACCGGTCGCCGTCAGCAGTGCCGACGAGCTCACCGCGGCCATGGCCGCCGAAGGCCCGAGCGTCATCGAGGTCCAGGGCAGCATCGAGCTTTCCGGGATGAACGACCTCACCTCCGACAAAACCCTCATCGGGGCCGGCTCGGACGCCGAGATCACCGGCGGCGGCATCGACATCGACGAAGCCCACAACGTCATCGTGCAGAACATCGGCTTCTCCGACTGGGGCGACGACGCGATCAACGTCCAGGAGGGCTCTACCAACGTCTGGATCGACCACAACAGCTTCACCGGGGGAAGCGACGGCGCCGTCGACATCAAGCGGGAGTCCGACTTCGTCACGGTGTCCTGGAACCATGTCCACGACCACGACAAGTCGATGCTGCTGGGCCACTCCGACGGCCACACCGAGGACATCGGCCACCTGCGAGTGAGCTACCACCACAACTTCTTCGACGGCAGCGACACCCGCCACCCCCGGGTCCGCTTCGGTGAAACCGTGCACGTGTACAACAACTACTACCGCGACAACGCCGAGTACGGAGTGGCCTCCACCATGGACGCCGGCGTCCTGGTCGAGGGCAACTACTTCGAGAACGTCGAGACTCCCACCGAGGTCGGCTACGGCTCCTCCGACGACGGCCGCCTGGAGGCCCGCGACAACGTGTTCGACAACTCCGGCGATCCCGAGACCGCCGGCAGTGTCGCCGAGGTGCCCTACTCCTACGACCTCGACCCGGCCGGGGACATCCCCGGGATCGTCCCCGACGGCGCCGGAGCCGGAAACCTGTAGCACCCGCCCCCGCCTTACCGGGGGCGCGGACGACCAGCCCTCTGGTAAGCGCTTACCTCGATGCCGTGCCCGTCCGCTGACCGGGCGGGCACGGCCCCGCGCCGGCCGCGCAGGCGGCCCTGGTCGCCCGGCTCAGTCGGCGGGCTTGACCACCGGCCGGTGGACGACCTCGTCGATGACGGTGAGGGTCTGGGTGGCGGTGACACCCGGCAGGGCCTGCAGCCGGGTGAGGATCAGGTCGCGCAGCCGATCGGTGTCGGCCACGCGCACCAGCAGCACGATGTCGGCCGAACCCACCACATACCAGCAGTACTCGATCTCCGGGTAGGACGAAAGGACCTCGCGGTTGGCCCTCCAGTCGGGCTGGCTGCCCGAGATCAGCACCAGCGCGGTCACGCCCAGCCCCATCCGCGCGTGGTCGGCGACCACGGAGTATCCGCGGATGACACCGTCGTCGGTGAGGCGCTTGATGCGGTTGTAGGCGGTCGCCCGCGACACGTTGGCCATCGCCGCGATCTCGGTGATGCCCGTGCGGGCGTCGTCGGCCAGCGCACCGATGATGACCTCGTCGGTGGAGTCGGGCAGGCGGGGGCCGCGCTGGCGGGGACGCTCACCGGATGCTCCGGGCCCTTCCGGCGGCCCGGTGCGCACGGGCTTGCCGCGTTCGGGTTCGGCGCCCTGCCGCGATTGGCCGTGTCCTTGCCGCTGCTGCCCGTCGGTCATGCCCTGGCTCCTGGGGGTCGAGTCGTTGGCGATCCGCGGGACCGCGGGCGCGCTTTGGCGCCTGCGCCGCGGATCCGGCACTCGGCTGCTGCGTAATCCGGATCTAACATGGTGCCAGGGCGCGCGGCGCACGCGTGCGGTGACCGCAAGGAGGCACCATGCCGGTATCCCCCAGGATCCGCGAGCGAGCGCGGGGCTTCCTCCCGGCCGGAGCCGAGATCCGCTACATCTTCCCCGCTTCGTGGAACGAGTCGCAGTTCTTCGTGTTCGTGGTGACCGAAGCGACCGTGACCATACTGGTGAACCGGTTCTGGAGCCGCACCCGGCCCAAGGGCATTTGGCACGTGTTCCCGCGCGATGTGCGGATCGGCCCGGTCGACACGCACCTGATCCCCACCTTCCACCTCGGCGCCCACACCTTCGAGGTCGACGAGGAGTACGTCTCGGTGATCAACGCCTGCGATGCCGAGTCGGAGGGAACCGCGTCGCTGCCGCCCGATCCGCTGCCCGACCTCTGATCCGGCTGCGATCCGGGGCACAGCGCTGAGCGCCCGCCCGCACCGCCGCACCGGGAGCAGCAGCAACAGGCACAGGAACAGGAACAGGAACCGATCGTCCGCACCGGTTGCCCATACACCTTCCACTACACCAGACCGAGTTAGACGATTGCGGACCATCCAACCATTTTCGTGGTTGCCTGTCTGCATCTTCCGCGAATATCTGGCGTATCTGTCGATACCCGGCGCACAATCGGGCCATGGAGACCACGGAGACGGCGCAGCCGCCCGGACCAAGCCCCGCTACCGAGGAGCCGCCCGCCGCACCGACCCGCGAACCTGCGCACGCGCGCCAGGAGCCCGCGCCGGCCCTGCCGGCCGCGCTGTCGCGGCGCCTGTACCGCACCATGCTCACCGCCAGGCTGCTGGACGGCGAGGCCGTGGCACTGCAGCGCCACGGGGTCCTGCCCGCCTATGTCTCGCTGCGCGGCCAGGAGGCCGCCCAGGTCGGCAGCGCCGCCGCAATGGATCCCGAACGCGACTTCGCGTTTCCCACCTACCGCGAGATGGCCGTCGCGCTGACGCTGGGCGTCGACATGGTCGGCTACATGGCCAGCCACCGCGCGCTGTGGCACGGCGGCCTCTACGACCCCGTCGCCTCGCGGTTCGCGCCGATCAACGCCGTGGTCGGCGGTCCCGTCCCGCACGCGGTCGGCTGGGCGCTGGGCGAGAAACTGGCCGGACGCACCGGCTGCGCGGTGTCCTACTTCGGCGACGGCGCCAGTTCCGAGGGCGACGTGCACGAGGCGATGAACCTGGCCGGCGTCATGGGGGCGCCCGTGGTATTCGTGTGCCAGAACAACCGGTGGGCGCTGTCGGTGCCCAACGACGGCCAGATCGCGGGCGGGTCGGTGGCCGCCCGCGCCGCCGGGTACGGGATGCCCGGCACCGCGGTCGACGGCGACGATCTCGCGGCGGTGCACGCCGCTGTCGGCGCGGCGCTGGAGCACGCCCGCTCCGGCGGCGGGCCCGCCCTTGTCGAGGCGCTGACCTACCGGGCCGCACCCCACTCCACCTCCGACGACACCTCCCGCTACCGCGATCCCGGCGAAGAGCGCGCCTGGGCCGAGCGCGACCCGCTGCTGCGGGCGCGCGCAACGCTGGAGGCGGCCGGGCACGCCGGCGCGGACTTCTTCGACCGGGCCGAAACAGAGTGCCGCGCCGCGGCCGAACGCATCCGCGACGGCGTCAGCACCGCTCCCGAACCGCCCGGAACGGACCTGTTCACCCACGTCTTCCGCGAGCCCGGCGGCGATCTGGCCCGCCAGCAGCGGATCTGGCAGGAGGAGGTCCGATGAGCCCGGCCGCCGCGGAAACCGGTCCCGCCGAGGCGCCCGCACCCCCGGCCACGCTGCGCGAGGCGCTGAACCGGGCGCTGGACCGGGCGCTGGCCGAAGACCCCGCCACCCTGGTCTTCGGCGAGGACGTGGGCAAGCTGGGCGGGGTGTTCCGCGTGACCGACGGCCTGCAGGAGCGCCACGGCGCGCACCGCGTGTTCGACACCCCGCTGGCGGAGGCGGGCATCGTCGGTATGGCCGTGGGCCTTGCGATGAACGGCCGGCGCCCGGTGCCCGAGCTGCAGTTCGACGGGTTCGCCTACCCGGCCCTGGACCAGATCGCCAACCAGATGGCGCGGATGAACTACCGCTCGCGCGGCAGGGCGCCGATGCCGATCACGCTGCGCATCCCCAGTTTCGGCGGTATCCAGGCGCCCGAGCACCACGGGGAGAGCCTGGAGGCGCTGTTCGCGCACATCCCCGGCCTGAAGGTGGCCGCACCGGCCGACGCCGACGACGCCTACGGCCTGCTGCTGCAGTCGGTGCGCTGCGACGACCCGGTGGTCTTCCTGGAGCCCAAGGCGCGCTACTGGGACCGCCGCTCCTTCGCCGGGCCCGCGCAGACCGCCGGGCAGCCGCCGGAGGGGACCAGCCGCGTGGTGCGCAGCGGCCGCCACGCAACGCTGGTGGCCTGGGGCGCGATGGTGCACCGCTGCGTGCAGGCCGCCGAGCTCGCCGCCGAGGACGGTGTGGAGCTGGAGGTGGTGGACCTGCGGTGGCTGAAACCCATCGACGCCGCCGGGGCGGCCGAATCGGTGCGCCGCACCCGGCGCGCTGTGGTGGTCCACGAGGCCCCGCTGACGGCCGGGCTGGGCGCCGAGGTCAGCGCGCTGATCACCGAGCGGGCGTTCTCCCGGCTGGCCGCGCCGGTGCAGCGGGTCACCGGGTTCGACGTGCCCTATCCGGCGGGGCCGCTGGAACCGCAGTACCTGCCCACCGTCGACCGCATCCTCTTCGCCGTCCAACGCACGTTCGGTTCCCGGCCGGACGACCGACCGGAGGGGCGGTGACCATGGCACACGCGAACGAGGCGGTCTTCCGGCTGCCCGACCTCGGCGAAGGCCTGGTCGAGGCGACCGTGCTGGAGTGGCTGGTGCGCCCGGGCGATCGGGTCGAGCGCAACGGGCCGCTGGTCGAGGTCGAGACCGCCAAGTCCGCGGTGGAGATCCCGTCGCCGCACACCGGCGTTGTCGCCCGGTTGCACGCCGCAGCCGGCGAGTCGGTGGCGGTGGGCGCGCCGCTGGCGACCTTCGAGGTCGCCGCCGAGAGCGCGGCCGAGGGCCCGGCCGAGGCCGCCGCGGGGATCGTGGGCACGGTCCCCGCCGACCAACCGCCGCGCCGCCGCGTCACCCTCAGCCCGCCGCCGGAGGAGGAGCAGTGACCGGGCACAGGCCGGGCGCGCCGGTACCGCTGCACTACACCGCCCCCGACCCCGATGCCGCGGGCGTCCCGGTGCTGCTGGTGCACGGTTTCGGCTCCGACCACGAGCTGAACTGGGTACGGACGGGTTGGACGCGGGCCCTCGCGGGTCTGCCCGTCATCGGCTGCGACCTGCGCGGGCACGGCGCCAGCGGCAAGCCGCACGACCCGGCGGCCTACACCACCGAAGCCTTTGTCGGCGACCTGCTGGCCGTGCTCGACGCGCTCGGGGCCGAGCGCGCCGACGTGGTGGGGTACTCGCTGGGGGCGCGGTTGGCCTGGGAGTTGGCGCTGGCGCATCCGCAGCGGGTGCGCCGGGCCGTGCTGGGCGGTTTCGGGCCGCACGACGCGTTCGCGGGCACCGATCCGGCCGGCCTGGACGGCCTTGCCGGGCCGGCAGGCCCGGGCGGCCCGGCAGGCTCCGGGGCCGGCGACTCGCCGTTCGGCCGGGTCTACCGGGCGGCCGCACAACTGCCCGGCAGCGATCCGGCGGCGCTGGCGGCCTGCGCCCGCGGGCAGGCGGCCCAGCCGTTCCGCCCCGAACCCGCGCCGCGCGCAACCCCGATGCTGCTGATGGCCGGTGACCGCGACGACCTCGCCGCCGGCATGGAGGGCCTGGCCGTGCAGGTGGGCGGCACCGGGCTGCGGGCACCGGGCCGCGACCACCGCACCGCGGTCTCGGCGCAGCGCCTCAAACAGGCCGCTGTCCGGTTCCTCACCGCCGAAGACCCGGCGCGTTCCGGCGGCCGAACCGGCGGCTGAACCGCCCGCGGCGGCGCGACGCGCCCGTGGCGGCACCGTTACCCAACGGAGCCGCGGAGCCTGGGCGAGAATTGCCGTTGCGCCGCAGCCGCAGACCAGCCGAGACGGCACCGCCGAGCGGCGGAAACGGCGCAGGAGGTCACGTCCGTTTCACTCTGCTCTCGCCTTCATAACAACCCTTCCCCGGTGATTGGTGACCATTCGCGGAACGGATATCGTCCGGCAGCAGAACCCGGCGAGCCCACCCACGAACGTGGGCCGCTTCAGGGCTGAAGGGGAGTGAAGAGTGAACAAGCGAGCCGCCAAGCTCGCCGCCGCCACCGCGGCCGGCGTGCTGACCCTGGCCTTGACGGCCTGTGACAACCCGCAAGGCGGAGGCGAAGAGGGCAGCGGCACTGGAGAAGGCGGCGACGGCATCCGTGTCGGCCTCGCCTACGACGTCGGCGGCCGGGGCGACAAGTCGTTCAACGACTCCGCCTACCGCGGGCTGCAGCGCGTCGAGGAGGAACTCGGCCTCAGCAGCGAGGACGTCCAGGACTTCGAACCCAGCGAGGGCGAGTCCGACGTCGACAAGGAAGAGCGCCTGAAGAACATGGCCGACCAGGGCTTCAACGTGATCATCGGGGTGGGTTTCGCCTACACCCAGCCGATGATCAACGTGGCGAGCCAGGACGCCTACTCGGACGTGGACTTCGCCATCGTCGACTCCGAGATCAAGGACGAGCAGAACGTCACCAGCCTGGTCTTCGCTGCCGAGCAGGCGTCGTTCCTGGCCGGTGCGGCCGCCGCGCTGAAGAGCGAAGAGGACCACATCGGGTTCGTGGGCGGTGTCGAGACCCCGCTGATCAAGCGGTTCGAGGCGGGTTACGTGGCAGGGGCCGAGGAGGTCAATCCCGATATCGAGATCGAGAGCACCTACCTCACCCAGCCGCCGGACATGAGCGGTTTCTCCGACCCGGCAACGGGCCGTTCGACCGCCCAGGGACAGCTCGACCAGGGCGCGGACGTCATTTACCACGCGGCCGGCGCTTCGGGCAACGGCGTGCTCGAAGCCGTGGCCGACGCCGAGAAGCTGTTCATCGGTGTCGACAGCGACCAGTACAAGAGCGCGGCCGAGGACCAGAAGCAGTACGTGCTCACCTCGGCGCTGAAGCGGGTCGACACTGCGGTGTTCGACTACGTGAAGTCGGCGTCGGAGGGCGAGGTCCAATCGGGCGTGCAGCGCTTCGACCTGGCCAGCGGCGGTGTGGGCTACAGCAAGGCCAACAAGGAGGAGATCTCCGACATCGAAGGCCGGCTCGACGAACTGAAGCAGCAGATCATCGACGGCGAGATCGAGGTTCCGACCAAGCCGTAGCGGTTGCAGGGCGGCGGTCCCGATGGGGCCGCCGCCGGGCCGCTCCCCCGCGGCACCGGGGCACGGGCACGCCGCCCGCGCCCCGGTGCCGCGATCCGTTTTCTTCTCCCCCTCAGCTCCGCCGCAGCGGGCCCGTCCCCCGGGCACGGGCCTGCCGCGGCCCGAAGTCAGTTACGAGGAGTCGGATGAGCAGCGCACCATCCGGCGGCGGAGAGGCACCGCCCGCCGTCGAGCTGCGCGGGATAACCAAAAGGTTCCCGGGGGTCGTGGCCAACCACGACATCGACATAGCCGTGGAGGCCGGCACCGTGCACGCCATCGTGGGCGAGAACGGTGCCGGCAAGTCCACCCTGATGAAGACCCTTTACGGCATGCACCGGCCGGACGAAGGCACCATTTCGGTCAAGGGTGCGGCGGTGCGGTTGGCCTCCCCCTCCGACGCCATCAAGCACGGCATCGGCATGGTGCACCAGCACTTCATGCTCGCCGACAACCTCACCGTGCTGGAGAACGTCGTGCTGGGCGCCGAGCGCCGCAGCGGCATCGGGCGGGGCGCGCGCAGCCGCATCGTCTCGCTGTCGGAGCAGTACGGGCTGGGGGTGGAGCCCGACCGGCTGATGGAGGAGCTGGGGGTGGGCCGGCGCCAGCGGGTGGAGATCCTCAAGGTCCTCTACCGCGGCGCCGACATCATCATCCTGGATGAGCCCACGGCGGTGCTGGTGCCCCAGGAGGTCGACGAGCTGTTCGACAACCTGCGCGAGCTCAAGCGGGAGGGCCTGACGGTCATCTTCATCTCGCACAAGCTCGACGAGGTGCTTTCGGTCGCCGACACCATCACCGTGATCCGGCGCGGCACCACCGTGGCAACGGTCGACCCGGGCGCCACCAGCGCCCGCGAACTGGCGACGCTGATGGTCGGCGGTGAGCTGCCAGTGCCCGAGCTGCGCGAATCCACGGTCACCGACCGGCCGATGCTGGAGGTCGCCGATCTGCGGGTGGCCGAGCCCGGCGGGCGGCGGGTCGTCGACGGCGTGTCGCTGACCATCCGCCGCGGCGAGATCGTCGGTATCGCCGGTGTTGAGGGCAACGGCCAGTCGGAACTGATCGAGGCCGTCATGGGGATGCGCCCCATCGAGCAGGGCAGTGTGCGGCTCGATGGCCGCGACATCACCGGCTGGCAGACCCTGGACATCCGCGAGGCCGGGGTCGGCTACATCCCCGAGGACCGCCACCGCCACGGGGTGCTGCTGGAGTCCCCGCTGTGGGAGAACCGCATACTCGGCCACCAGGGCGAGGCTCCCAACGCCCGCGGTATCTGGATCGACCGGGCGGGGGCGCGCGAGGACACCGGGCGGATCGTCGCCGAGTACGACGTGCGCACGCCCGGCATCGACGTCATCGCCGAGGCGCTCAGCGGCGGCAACCAGCAGAAACTGATCGTGGGCCGCGAGATGAGCGGCGACCCGAAGGTGCTGGTGGCCGCCCATCCCACCCGCGGTGTCGACGTGGGCGCCCAGGCGGCGATCTGGGAGCACCTGCGCCGGGCGCGCAGCGAAGGGCTGGCGGTGCTGCTGGTATCGGCTGACTTGGACGAGCTGATCGGGATGTCCGATACGCTGCACGTCGTTCTCCGCGGCCGGCTGGTGTCTGCGGCCGACCCGTTGTCGGTCACTCCTGAGGAACTCGGCGCGGCAATGACCGGTGCCGGAGCGGGCAGCGGTGCCGCGCCCGAGGACGGCGGCGGCAGCGGCGAAGGTGAGGACGGCGCATGAGGTTCTCCATCCCCACCCCGGCCGCGGTCGGTCTGGCCGCCGTTGTGGCCGCGGGGGTCACCGCCGGCGCCGACTTGGGCCTGCTGGCTCCGGCGGCCGCTGCGCTGGGCACGGTGCCGGCGTTCGCCGTGGTGGCGGCCACGACCCGCCCGGCCACCGAGGACGCCGACACCCGCGTGCACCGGCTGCTGGTGACACCGATCGCGCTGCTGCTGTCGGTGGTCGCGGCCGTGCTGGCCGGCGGGGTCCTGGACTGGTGGCTGATCGAGCCCGCGGCCTACCCGCTGGGTGCACTGATCGGCGCGGTGGCCGCGTTCCTGATCTACCGGCGCCTGCCGACCACGCTTGCGCTGTCCTTCGGCGCGGTGGCGGCGGCCGGGGTGCTCGCGCTGGCGCTGACCGCGCTGGTGCTGGGCGTCAGCGGGGTCGCGCCGCTGGAGGCCTTCGGCAAGATGCTGGACTTCGGGTTGCAGCCCGACAGCCTCGTCCTCGTCGTCAACTCCGGCACCACCTTCTACCTGTCGGCGGTGGCGGTGGCGATCGGCTTCAAGATGAAGCTGTTCAACATCGGTGTGGACGGCCAGTACCGGCTGGCGGCGCTGATGGCCGCCGCCGTGGGCGGCGCCTGGGTGCTGCCGCCGGTGATCCACCAGATCGTCATCATCGCGGTTGCGGTGGCCGTCGGCGGCTTCTGGGCGGGTATCGCCGGCTACCTCAAGGTCGCCCGCGGGGTGTCCGAGGTGATCTCCACGATCATGCTGAACTCGGTGGCCACCGGCATCACCGCCTACCTGCTCAACACCGACCGGTTGGCGGTGCAGATCAGCACCAACAACATCGGCACCCGCGAGATCGCGGAGTCGGGGTGGGTGCCGGGCATCCCCGCCGGCTTCATGGGCGCCGACCGCGAGATCTTCGGCCTGGTGGTGCTGGCGATCGCGGTGGGGGCGGGCTACTGGCTGATGCTGAACCGCACCCGCTTCGGTTTCGCCCTGCGCGCCACCGGCCAGTCGCCGACCGCCGCGCGGGCAAGCGGGATCGACATCAAGCGCATGGTGCTGCTGTCGATGGTGATCTCCGGGATGATCGCCGGGCTGGTGGGGGTCCCGCAGCTGCTCGGCCAGTCGCACTACTATGCGCTGGACTTTCCCACCGGGCTCGGGTTCACCGGCATCGCGATCGCGCTGCTGGGGCGCAACCATCCCGTCGGGATCGCGTTCGCCGCACTGTTCTGGGCGTTTTTGGACCAGTCAAGCCAGATCCTGGACTTCGAGGGCATTCCCAAGGAGATCGCCGTGGTCACCCAGGCCACCATCGTGCTGACCGTGGTCGTGGTGTACGAGGTCGTGCACCGCTGGGGTCTGCGCTACCAGCAGCAGCAGGTCGGCCGGGAGCTCGCCCGCGGCGACCGTGAGGAGGCGGCGGCGTCATGAGCCAGGATCTGACGGTCTCCCGCGAGCCGGCCGACGCCGCCGCGCGGCGCACCACCCGGTCGCGGTGGCGGTTCGCCACCATCGCGATCGCGGCGTTCGTGGCGCTGGCCGGGGTACGCGCCATCACCGGCCAGTCGATGCTGACCAGCGCGGGCACCATCCAAGCGACCCTGGCCTTTGCCGTGCCCATCGGGCTGGCGGGGCTGGGCGGTGTGTGGGCCGAACGCGCCGGGATCATCAACATCGGCCTCGAAGGCATGATGGTGCTGGGCACTTGGTGCGGCGCCTACTTCGCCTGGAGCCTCGACAGCCCGTGGGCGGGTCTGGTCGCCGGCGTGCTGGGCGGTATGGCCGGCGGCCTGATCCACGCGGTGGCGACCGTCACCTTCGGTGTCGACCACATCGTCTCGGGTGTTGCGATCAACATCCTGGCGGTCGGTGCGATGCGCTACCTGTCGCTGCTGTTCTTCGCCGACGCGCCCGGGGGCGGCGCGGCGCAGTCGCCGCAGCTGCCCGAGTTCCCCACTGTGGGGCTGCCGTATGTGGCCGAGGCGCTGGCGCCGCTGCGCGATTCGGGGGTGTTCCTGGTCTCCGACACCGCGTCGCTGATCACGGGGCTGACGACCGGCATGTCGGTGGTGACGCTGCTGGGCATCCTGCTTGCGCCGCTGACGTTCGTCGTGCTGTGGCACACCCCGTTCGGGCTGCGGCTGCGCTCGTGCGGCGAGAATCCCGACGCCGCGGAGTCGCTGGGCGTGCCGGTTTACGCCTACAAGTTCACGGCGGTGGTGTTCTCCGGCGGGTTCGCCGGACTCGGCGGGGTTTTCCTGGCAATGGTGGCCTCGTCGGTGTACCAGGAGGGCCAGACCGGCGGGCGCGGCTACATCGGGCTGGCCGCGATGATCTTCGGGAACTGGCGTCCGGGCGGGCTGGCGATGGGCGCCGGGCTGTTCGGACTCACCGACGCGCTGCAGGTGCGCGGCGGCGGAGGGGCGGTACACGCGCTGCTGCTGCTGATCGCCGCGGCGCTGCTGGTGGCGTGTGCGGCCATGTTCCTCACTGCGATGTGGCGTGTGCGCGGCCATTTCGGGGTCGGCACCGAGCGCGAGCCGTACTGGACCCTCGGCCCGTGCGGCGCGGAGCGGAGTACGTCGAAGCTGAGCCTCTTCGGCGCCGTGGCGACCACGGCCTGGGTGAGTCTGATGAGCACGGTGACGATCGCGGCCGGCGGCGCGGTCCTGGCTTTCGGCGGTCCGGGCATGGTGCCGATTGCCTGGGCGCTGGGCATCCTCGGTGTGCTGTTCGCCGGGGTTGCGCTGTTCCTGGCGACCGATTGGCCGCAGGAGGCCGGCCGCTCCGGGGTCCCGGTGGTGGCCGCGGGGCTGGTGGGATCACTGGTGCTGGTCTGGTACCTCGGCACCGACACGCTGCCGGGCCAGCTTGTGACCTACAGCCCGCACATCGCAACGCTGCTGGTGCTCGCCCTGGCCTCGCAGCGGCTGCGCCCGCCCGCGGGAGTGGGCCGCCAGTGGCGCAAGGGCCGCGCATGAGCGGCGGCGGCGCGGCTCCGGAGCCGGGCGGCGGCGGCCGCCCGGCCGGCACGCAGGGGTCGCCCCGGCCGGACCAGCCGCCCCAACCGGACTGGCCGGGGCTGCGTGCCGCGGCCACGCGGGCGATGGAGCGCGCCTACGCGCCCTACTCCGGATTCCCGGTGGGCGCGGCGGCCCTGGTCGACGACGGGCGCACGGTGTCGGGCTGCAACGTCGAGAACGCGTCCTACGGGCTGGGGCTGTGCGCCGAATGCGGTCTGGTTTCGGCCCTGCACGCAACCGGCGGCGGGCGGCTGCGCGCGTTCGCCTGCGTGGACCGCGGCGGCGCCCCGCTGATGCCGTGCGGCCGCTGCCGCCAACTGCTCTTCGAACACGGCGGGCCGGCGCTGCTGGTCGATACGCCGCGGGGTGTGCGCACGCTGGACGAGTTGCTCCCCCTGGCGTTCGGCCCCGCCGACCTGGAAGGCTGATCCGGCCCGCTGGACAGGCCGGCGGAGCACCCCCGGGCAAGCGGAGGGACGCGATGGAGGCCATCGAGATCATCACCGCCAAACGCGACGGCGGCGAACTGAGCGGCGAACAGATCGGCTGGGTCATCGACGCCTACACCAGCGGCGCGGTGGCCGAGGAGCAGATGGCCGCCCTGAACATGGCCATCGTGTGGCGCGGGATGACCCGGGCCGAGGTCGGCGCGTGGACCCGGGCCATGCTGGACTCCGGTCGGCGGCTGGACTTCACCGGCTTGGGCAGGCCCACGACCGACAAGCACTCCACCGGCGGCGTCGGCGACAAGATCACCTTGGCGCTGACCCCGGCCGTCGCCGCCTGCGGCGCGGCGGTGCCGCAACTGTCGGGGCGGGGACTGGGCCACACCGGTGGCACCCTCGACAAGTTGGAGTCCATCCGCGGCTGGCGCGCCGACCTCTCACCCGAGCGGATGCGCGCCCAACTGGCCGAGGCGGGCTGCGCCGTGTGCGCGGCGGGTCCGGGCCTGGCGCCCGCCGACCGCAAGCTCTACGCGCTGCGCGACGTCACCGGCACCGTGGAATCGATCCCGCTCATCGCCGCCTCCATCATGTCCAAGAAGCTCGCTGAGGGCACGGCGTCGCTGGTGCTGGACGTCAAGGTCGGCTCGGGTGCGTTCATGAAGGACACCGGCTCGGCGCGGGAGCTCGCCGAGACCATGGTGGCGATCGGTACCGACCACGGGGTGCGCACCCGGGCCGTGCTCACCGCGATGGACGTCCCGCTGGGCCGCCGCGTGGGCAATGCGCTGGAGGTCGCCGAGGCGGTCGAGGTGCTGTCGGGCGGCGGGCCGGCCGATGTCGTGGAGCTGACGGTGGAGCTGGCCCGGGAGATGCTGCAGGCCGCCGGGCTCGGCGCCGCACCGGATCCGGCCGAGGCGCTGCGCGACGGCTCGGCCATGGACGTCTGGCGGCGGATGGTCGCGGCGCAGGGCGGCGACCCCGATGCGCCGCTGCCGGCGGCCGCGGAGCGGCGCGACATCCTGGCTCCCGCCACCGGCACGCTCACCCGCCTGGACGCCCACGGGATCGGGGTGGCGGCGTGGCGCCTGGGCGCGGGCCGTGCCCGCAAACAGGACGCCGTCTCGCCCGGCGCCGGGATCGAACTGCACGCCAAACCGGGCGAACAGGTCCGCGCGGGCCGCCCGCTGCTGACCCTGCACACCGACGAGCCCGCCCGCTTCGAGCGCGCCGCCGAGGCCGTCGCCGACGCGTTCGCCATCGACGGCGCCGAGCGCCGGCTGCCGCTGGTGATCGACCGGGTCGGCTGAGCCGGCACCGGTCGGCCGCGGCCTTCAGGCGCGGCTGCGGACCGCCCGCCGCTAACCGGCGGCGGGCCGCTGCTGTTCCGGAAACAGGTCCGCGACCGCCCGGCCGAGGTCGCCGAGGAGGGACTCGGCCCGCGCTCGGACGCCGGCGACGTCCCCCTCCACCGGCAGCACCACTTCCAGGTAGGCCTTCAACTTGGGTTCCGTGCCCGACGGGCGCAGGGTGAGCCGGCCGCGGGCGGGACCGCCGAGGCGGTAGCGCAGGGCGTCGGTGGCCGGCAGGCCGTGCAGTCCCGCGGTGAAATCCTCGACCCCCTCCACCGCCAAGGGCCCGAAGGCGCGCGGCGGATCGGCGCGCAGGCGGCGCATGGCCGCAGGGATCACGGCGAGGTCGGCGACCCGCGGCGCAACCTGGCCGGTGGCGTGCAATCCGTAGCGGCGTGCCTGGTCGTCGACGAGGTCGAGCAGGGTGCGCCCCGCACGTTTGGTTTCGGCGGCGAGCGCGGCGAGCGCCAGCGCGGCACCGATGCCGTCCTTGTCGGCCACCGGGCGCCCCTGGTCGTTGGCCAAGCAGTAGCCCAGCGCCTCTTCGTAGGCGAACACGCAGCGCTCGCCGGGCCCGGCCGCACGCACCAGCCACTTGAATCCGGTCAGGGTTTCGGCGCAACGGACCCCGTGGGCGGCGGCGATCTTGGGCAGCAGCCCGGCAGAGACGATGGTGGTCGCCACCATCCGGTCGGCACCGGTGGTGCGGCCCAGCAGGTACTCGGCCAGCAGCCCGCCGACCTGGTCGCCGGTGAGCAGCCCGTGGCCGGGCACGGCCACCGCCATCCGGTCGGCGTCGGGGTCGTTGGCCAGGACGATGTCGGTGCCCTCGTCGCGCGCGGCCAGCAGCGCGAGGTCCATGGCGCCGGGCTCTTCGGGGTTGGGGAACCGGACCGTGGGGAAGTCGGGGTCGGGCCGGCTCTGCTCCCGCACCGCGTGCGGCGGGGGGAAACCGGCCCAGGAGAACGCCGTGGCGAGTGTCTGCGCGCCGACCCCGTGCAGCGGGGTGTAGGTCACCGTGATGTCGCGGTCGCGGCCCGGCGCGAGCGCGCTCACGGCGGCCACGTAGCGTTCGACCGCATCCTCGCCCAGCAGTTGCCAGGTGTCCGCGCGGGGGATCGCCGCCACGGTGCCCGCCGCGTCGATGGCGGCCGATATCTCGGTGTCGGCCGGCGGGACGATCTGGCTGCCGGCGTCCGGGCCGGTTCCGCCGACATAGACCTTGTACCCGTTGTCCTCGGGCGGGTTGTGGCTGGCGGTGACCATGATCCCGGCGTCGGCGCCGAGGTCGCCGACGGTGAACGCCAGCACCGGGGTGGGCAGCGGCCGCGGCAGCAGGAGTGCGGTGCAGCCCGCCCCGGCCAGCACGGCCGCGGAGTCGCGGGCGAAGTCGGCCGAGCGGTGGCGGGCGTCGTAGCCGATGACGACCGTGCTGCCGGCGCCGGCCCACCGGGCGACCCCGGCAGCGGCGCGCATGACCGTCACCCGGTTCATCCGGTTGGGGCCGGCGCCCAGCGCGCCGCGCAGGCCGGCGGTGCCGAACTCCAGTTTGGCGCCGAACCGGTCGGCGAGGGCCGCTTCGTCGCCGGCGTCGAGCAGCGCGGCCAGCTCTTCGCGGGTCGCCGGGTCGGGGTCCTGGTCGAGCCAGGTCCGCGCCGCGGTGCGGTAGGAATCGCCCATGCTCTGCGCCATCCGTTGCCTATCGTGCTGTGCTGCCGCGCACGCCGGTGAAGACGTTGTTCGGCGCGCTTACCTGCCGGGCGCCGCGGCGGTGCGGCCGCGGAAGCCGGGCTGTGCTCCGGCACCGGGGGTCCGGACACTCTGCCCTCGGAGAACCGGGCCGGTCGGTCCGGTCGGCCGGGGCGCCGGTCTCAAGCGCTCCGCGGCACCGCCGGCAGGCGTTCGACCACCGATGCGAGCAGGGCACCCACGTCGGCCGCAGCGTCGCGGCCGGTGGCCAGCACCTCCTCGTGGTCCAGCGGCTGGCCCGTCAGTCCCGCTGCGACGTTGGTGACCAGCGACAGCCCGAGCACCGCCGCGCCGGCCTCGCGGGCGGCGATCGCCTCCAGCGCCGTGGACATGCCGACCAGGTCGGCCCCCATGGCGCGCAGCATCCGGATCTCGGCGGGGGTTTCAAAATGCGGTCCGGGCATGGCCGCGTAGACGCCTTCGGCCAAGGAGGGATCGACCTGCTTGGCGAGGTCGCGCAGCGCCTTGGAGTAGGTCTCGGTCAGGTCCACAAACGCCGGACCCGCCAGCGGGGAGCGCCCGGTGAGGTTGATGTGGTCGGCGATCAGGACCGGCGAGCCCACACCCAGGTCGGTGTTGAGCGAGCCCGCCGCGTTGGTGAGGATGACGGTGGCCGCCCCGGCCGCGGCGGCCGTACGCACGCCGTGCGCGACAGCGGGGGCACCGTGGCCTTCGTAGAGGTGGGTGCGGCCGAGGAACACCAGCAGATCGCGGTCGCCGCTGCGCACGCTGCGGACCGTGCCGCTGTGCCCCTCGACCACCGGCGCGAGGAACCCGGTCAGCTCGCTGGTGGGCACTTCGGCTCCGCCGGTGCCGAGCGTGTCGGCGGCGGGCCCCCACCCGGACCCCAGCACCAGCGCGGCGTCGTAGGAGTCGACGCCGGTGCGGGAGCGCAGCTCATCGGCCGCCTTCGCGGCTGCGGTGTGCGGATCGGTCGTCACTGGGGCTTACCTCCTGGGTTGTGGGTGTCGCGGTTGGCCCGCTCAGTGATCTTGGCGCGCGCCGACCCGGGCTGGCAACGGTGAACCGCCAGGTTCGGGGAACTGCGCGGGGGCGCGTGCCGGCAGCGCGGCGGCGCGGGGTTCACCCGATCCCCCTGCGGAGCACGGCGTGCGGCCCGGCCATCCCGCTGACCAGGCGGTTTCCAGTGGGGACGAACCCGGTGGGAGCGAAGCCGCCGGCGAGGTAGGCGCGCACAGCGGCGGGGTTGGCCTCGCTGACGACGACGAACACCTCGGCGGCGTCCGGGTGCACGCCGCGCACCAGCGGGTCGATGGCGGCGCAGACGCGGCGGCCGATCCCCTGGCCCTGCCATTCGGGGGCGAGGTAGAACGCGCGCAGCAGGACGGTGCGCGCCGGATCGGCGGCGACACCTGCGAGATCGGCCAGGGCGCCGCCGCGGTCGATGATGCCGAAACCGATTGGGCGGCGGTCGCGCAGCACGGCGAACGGGGTGCGGTAAGGGTCGGCGTCGGCGCGCGGCAGCGTCTGGACGGCTTCGGTGACCAGGCCGCGTTGGCCCGGCGCGACCCGGATGCGCAGGACGGCGGCGCGGAGCCGTTCGACCTCGGGGCCGGGTTGGTCCAGCCGCACCAGGTCGATCGCCGCGCGCAATCCTGCTGCGCTCGCGCTCTCGCCCACTGGGTCCCCTGTCTTGCGTGTCGTGCCCGCCCGGCCGGCGTTCCGTGCTGTTCGGCGCGTCCGGCGGCCCGCTGCCGGACGCGCCCGGTGTTTTCACTATGGCAGAGCCGCCCCGGATCACCGCCGACCTGCGCGGCCGACGGTGCGCGCGGCGCCCGGCGGGCGGCGAACGGCCGGGGCGGCCGCCTGCTGCCGGCGGATCAGGTGCCGATGGGGTGCCAGACGGTTTTGGTCTCCAGGAACGGGGTCATGCGGGCGGTGCCGGGCGCGGCCCACCGGTCTTCGCCGTCGTTGGGGCGCAGCACCCGTTTGAGGGTCTGCGCGGCGCTGCGTTCGAGTTCGGCGGCGGCCTGCGGGTCGGCGCCGGTGAGGTCGAGGCCGTCGATGTCGGCGTGGGAGGCCAGGTGCGGCGCGATATCGGCGAGGCGGCCGGTGAGGATGTTCACGACCCCGCCGGGCAGGTCGGAGGTTGCCAGCACCTCGGCGAGGGTGATGGCGGGCAGGGGTGCGCGCTCGCCGGCGACGAGTACCGCGGTGTTGCCGGTGGCGATCACCGGCGCCAGCACCGAGACCAGGCCCAGCAGCGGGTCCTGCGGCGGGGCGAGGACCGCCACGACGCCGGCGGGCTCGGGCTTGGACAGGTTGAAGTACGGCCCTGAGACCGGGTTGGCGGCGCCCAGTACCTGCGCGATCTTGTCGGGCCAGCCGGCGTAGTACACCCACCGGTCGATGGCAGCGCCGACGACCGCATCGGCCCGGTCGGCGCTGATGCCGTCGGCCTCGGTGAGCTCGGCGGCGAACTGGGCGCGGCGGCCCTCCATCACCTCGGCTGCGCGGTAGAGGATCTGGCCGCGGTTGTAGGCGGTGCGCCCCGACCAGCCAGGGAAGGCGGCGCGCGCGGCGACCACGGCATCGCGGGCGTCCTTGCGTGAGGCGAGCGCGGCGTTGGCGAGGTGGGCGCCGCCGGATGCGGTCACGGAGTAGCACCTGCCTGACTCGGAGCGGGGGAACGCCCCGCCCACGTAGAGCTTGTAGGTCTTGCGGACCGGGATGCGCGCGGCGGCAGGCGCACCGGCGGGGTCGGCGAGTTCGGCGGCCTCGGCGTGCACGGTATCGGCGGCGGGCCGGGCGGCGGCGGGGCCGGGCTGATCAGGCGTGGACAAGGTATGCCTCCAGTCCGTGGCGGCCGCCCTCGCGGCCGTAGCCGGATTCCTTGTACCCGCCGAATGGGCTGGCCGGATCGAACTTGTTGAACGTGTTGGACCAGACCACACCGGCGCGCAGCCGTTCGGCGGTCCACAGCATGCGCGATCCTTTCTCGGTCCACACCCCCGCGGAGAGGCCGTAGGGGGTGTTGTTGGCC
This sequence comes from Streptomonospora sediminis, assembly GCF_054778995.1. Classification (NCBI taxonomy): domain Bacteria; kingdom Bacillati; phylum Actinomycetota; class Actinomycetes; order Streptosporangiales; family Nocardiopsidaceae; genus Streptomonospora; species Streptomonospora sediminis. The sequence goes on along the minus strand of NZ_BAAGYZ010000082.1, from coordinate 132,201 downwards.
TTGGCCACGGCTTCGTCGGGGGTGCGGAAGGTCAGCACCGACAGCACCGGACCGAAGATCTCCTCGCGGGCGATGCGGTGGGCCTGGGTGACACCGGTGAACACGGTCGGGGGGAACCAGTAGCCGTGTTCGGGGAGTTCGCACTGCGGCGACCAGGCTTCGGCGCCCTCGTCGGCGCCCGCGCGGGCGAGTTCGCGGATGCGTTCCAACTGTGCGGCGGAGTTGATGGCGCCGATGTCGGTGTTCTTGTCGAGCGGGTCGCCGAGCCGCAGCCGCTCGATGCGGGCGCGCAGCCGGGACAGCAGTTCGTCGGCGGCCGATTCCTGGACCAGCAGCCGCGACCCGGCGCAGCAGACATGCCCCTGGTTGAAGAAGATGCCGGAGACGATGCCTTCGACGGCCTGGTCCAGCGCGGCGTCGTCGTAGACGATGTTGGCGCCCTTGCCGCCCAGTTCGAGGGTGAGGCGTTTGCCGGTGCCGGCGACGGTGCGCGCGATTTCGCGGCCGACCGCGGTGGAACCGGTGAAGGCGACCTTGTCGGTTCCGGGGTGTGCCACCAGGGACCGTCCGGTGCCGCCCGCGCCGGTGACGATGTTGACGACGCCGGGCGGGAGTTCGGCCTCTTGGCAGATTTCGGCGAAGACCAGCGCGGTCAGCGGAGTGGTTTCGGCGGGCTTGAGCACGACGGTGTTGCCTGCGGCCAGGGCGGGCGCGATCTTCCAGGCCAGCATCAGCAGCGGGAAGTTCCACGGGATGACCTGGGCGGCTACTCCGACGGGGCGCGGGGCGGGGCCCATACCGGCGTGGTCGAGCTTGTCGGCCCACCCGGCGTGGTAGAAGAAGTACGCGGCGACCAGCGGGAGGTCGGTGTCGCGGGTCTCCTTGATGGGTTTGCCGTTGTCGAGGGTCTCCAGCACGGCGAGTTCGCGGGCGCGTTCCTGGAGGATGCGGGCAATCCGGAACAGGTACTTGCCGCGTTCGGCGCCGGGCATGGCGCTCCACACGCCCTCGAATGCGCGCCGGGCCGCGGTGACGGCGCGGTCGAGGTCGGCCTCGCCGGCCACCGAGACGTGTGCGAGGTGCTCTTCGTCGGCGGGGTTGGCCGTGGCCATGTGCTCGCCGGACTTGGCGGGCACGAACTCGCCGTCGATGAACAGTTCGTAGGCGGGGCGCAGCCGCACCGCGCTGCGCGATTCGGGTGCAGGCGCGTACTCGAAGATCCCGTGGTCCTGTGCTGCCACTGCTCGGCCCTCTTAGTCCTGTTGGTCCCGTTGGTCCTTATGCCGGTCGGCCCGGTCAGTCCAGGGTGTAGTGGTCGGGTCCCGGGTAGGTGCCGGTGGAAAGCCGGGTGCGCTGCATCAGCAGGTCGTTGAGCAGGCTGGAAGCACCGAGGCGGAAATAAGCGGGGTCGAGCCAGGCGCCGCCGGCGACCTCGTTCACGAGCACCAGGTACCGCAGGGCGTCCTTGGTGGTGCGGATGCCGCCCGCGGGTTTGACGCCGACACGGCGCCCGGTGGCGGCGTAGTGGTCGCGCACCGCCTCAAGCATGATGAGCGTGACCGGCAGGGTGGCGGCGGGGGCGACCTTGCCGGTGGAGGTCTTGATGAAGTCGGCACCGGCGCGGATGGCCAGCCAGGAGGCGCGGCGGACGTTGTCGTAGGTGCCGAGTTCGCCGGTTTCCAGGATGACCTTCAGGTGCGCGTCGCCGCAGGCCTCCTTGACCGCGGTGATCTGGTCGTGGACCGCCCGGTAGTCGCCGGCGAGGAACGCGCCGCGGTCGATCACCATGTCGATATCGGCCGCGCCGTCGGCGACCGCGCGGCGGGTGTCGGCGAGTTTCGCTTCGAGCGGCGCCCGGCCCGCGGGAAAGGCGGTGGCCACCGAGGCGACCTTGACACCGGAGCCGGCGAGCGCGGCGGCGGCCGGGGCGACCAGGTCGGAGTAGACGCACACGGCGGCGACCGGCGGAACAGCGGGGTCGGCGGGATCGGGGCGCATGGCCTTGGCCGAGAGCGCGCGGACCTTCCCGGGGGTGTCGGCGCCCTCAAGAGTGGTGAGGTCGATTATGCCGATGGCGAGGTCGATCGCCCGCGCCTTGGCCGTGGTCTTGATGGAGCGGGTGGCGAGGTCGGCGGCGCGCGCACGGACCCCGGTTTCGTCGACGCCGGGCAGCCCGTGCAGCAGCGCCCGCAGCGACGTGTTCGGCAGATCGGGCGCCGGGTCGGGCAGGGGGGCGGTTTCTGGCACGGGCACCTCACGGATATCGCTGGTCGCGAAGGTCGCACCGGCAGCTTGTGGCGCCGGTGGGCATCGCCACCATAGTGCCACGCCGCACCTCGGGGCCATCGCCGGCAAGTGGCCTGTGCAAAAGTACGGCGCCGCGGCCGGCCGGACCCATCGGGCATGATGGGGGCGAAGGGTTCACCGCGACACGGGTGGCCGCGCAGGCAGCGCGGCGTTGCCAGGGGAAGGCGGGGAGTGTGGCCGAATTTCGCATCACCTCCGATGACAGCGGCGAGCTGGATCTGCGGCGGCTCGCGGCCGATCTCGCGGAATCCCAGGGCTGGCCGCGCGACCAGGTGAGCATCTGGCAGAACCGCGGCGGCGGCGACGTGGTGGTCACCGTCGATCCGGCGCTGCTGTCGCGGCGGGCGCCCGATCCGCTGGCGGCCCCGGTACACACCCGCAGCGACGTGCACCGGGCGTGCGAGACCCTGCGCCGCAGCGACCCCTCGCTGCGGGGGGTCGAGTTCACCGAGCTGCGCGATGAAGCCGCCCGGTTCTTCTCCGCGGGCTGGACTCTGGGCGATCTGCTGCATGCCCTGGGCCACCGCCACGATGGTGCGCCGTGGCCCCAGGGTGCCGGTTATGAGGGCGTCGAGTGGTTGCAGCACCGGCTGCGCAACTGGAAGTCGGAAACCGGCGACATCCGCCCGTCGGCCTCGCAAGAGGGCGCCCAGCTGCGCATCGTCGGCCGGATCGGGCTGCCCAGCGACCTGGGGCTGGGAGAGGACGATGCCGATACGCCCCGCCGGGCCGCCTCCGCCCAGACCGCGCGGGCGGCCGCCGACGATGCCCGCCGCTTGATGCGCGCCCAGTCGCGCACCACCAGCGACGCGCTGGAACACCGCGACCGCACCGCCAACCACATCACCCGGTCGAAGCGCTAGGAGACCGCGCCGCCCTGCCTCGCGGGCCGGTTTCCCGGATTCCGGTTGCCGGACCTGCAGCGCTGCGTGCCGCAGACCTGGTAATTTCTGACCATGCGGCCAGAAATCAGTGCGGACGGTCACGAAAAGCGCTCGTTCATCGAGGAAGCGCGGCGGGCGCAGATAATCGAGGCCGCCATCAGCACCATCGCCGATGCCGGTTTCTCCAATGCCTCGCTGGCCAGGATCGCCAAACAGGCCGGCATCAGCAAGGGCGTGATCTCCTACCACTTCTCCGGCAAGGACGAACTGATGGAGCAGGTCGTGGCCCGGGTCTACCGCGACGTGATCGAGTTCGTGGTGCCGCACGTCCTGGAGTCGGAGGACGCCCGATCGGCGCTGCGCGCGCACATCCTGTCCGTCGCCGAGTACATGCAGGGGCACCGCGACCGGTTCGTCGCGCTTGCCGGCATCTACAACGGGTCGCGGACCGCCCAAGGCAATACCCGGTACGGCGTCGCGAGCCTCGAACCCATCTACCGGTCCTACGAGGAGAGGTTCCGCGCCGGCCAGGAGTCCGGTGTGTTCTGCGACTTCGACCGGCGGGTGATGGCGGTGACGCTCCAGTCGGCCATAGACGGCATGTTCGAGTACTGGTACACCTACCCCGAGTACGACATGAGCGCCCACGCCCGCGAACTCGCGGACCTCTTCGACCGCGCCACCCGGGCTGAGAACCAGCCTGGTTGATTCGTTCGCTTTGTGATTCGGGGGACCGTGATTCGGGTGGACACGGGTCCGCTCGGCGGCCTTGCCCCGGTCGGCCCACGGATCTGGACGTGAAAAGCGGCATCGACGGCCGCAAAGGGTCAAGGCCGGCTGCGGCGGTACTGCGAGCAGGCGGTAGCGGCCCCAACGGGGCGGCACCGGTCCGCTGTGCGGCCTTGCAGTCGGCCGGGTACCGGGCGGCCTGCAAGGAAAGGCGGCGCCGGGGCGGCGCGGGCCCGGGCGGGCGGCCACCGGTGCCGTGCACGGGTGGCCGAGGCCGCAACGGGGCGGCGATGGCGGGCGGCGTTGCGGCTGACCGCGCTACCTGTTTCGTCCCACTCGAATCAAAACGCAAACCGGTCATCTCGGGAGCAATGCGTCGCTCATGGGCTGCCCGTCGTGATGATCATGCAGAAATACCCACATATTAGAGCTGAGACCGGCATTTCTGCATGGTCGTTGCCTACTTCAGCCCCAACCGCCACCAGTTCACCCCCTCCTGCACCGCCTGTGCCGCCCCGCCATCCGCGGCCGCTTGCGGCCACCGGCGGCGCAAGCACCGGCCGAGCAGCACGGATGTGCCTTCCGACTCCCGCACCCCGCCCGGCCTGCCGTACCGAAAGTCGACCGTGCAGCCAACGGCGTGTCCATATAGCTTGCTTTCTGGGCGTACAACCTGAAAACTGTCCGCATGGACAAAAAATCGGCCGCAGCTGTCTCCGGCCCCACCGCCGACCGCACCGCACCCGGCCCGCACCCGCAGGCACGCGCCGCTGCACCGCGCCCCCGGGTGTACTACCTCGACAACATCCGCATCGCGCTGACGATGCTCGTCGTCCTGCACCACGTGGGGGTGACCTACGGCAACATCCCGCGCTGGTACTACGCCGAGCCGGCCCAGGACCCCACCGGCGGCCTGCTCGACCTCCTGGTCGTCATGAACCAGGCGTACTTCATGGGGTTCTTCTTCCTTATCTCCGGATTCTTCGTCCCCGGCTCCCACGACCGCCGGGGCTCCCGCCCTTTCCTCGGCGGACGCCTCCTGCGGCTCGGAGTCCCGCTGCTGCTCTTCGTGCTGCTGATGCGGCCGGTGCTCAACCTCCCCGACTACATCGACAACCCCGCCGGCCTCCCCTTCTGGCGCGTTTTCCTCAACAACTGGGGGACGGGGCCGATGTGGTTCGTCGAGACGCTGCTGGTGTTCAGCCTGGTCTATGTGCTGATCAGGAGGATTCGGGCGCCGCGCGCCACCGGGGCGCCGCAGCGGGCCGGCGCCGCCCCGCCCCGCGCGTGGACCAAGGGCCTCTTGCCGGTCGCCGGCTTCACGGTGCTGCTCATCGCCGCCACCTACCTGTGGCGCATCCCCGTCCCGATGAATACGTCCTGGCCGGTCACCGGCCTGCCCTCGCCCGCCTACATGCCGCAGTACGCGCTGCTGTTCACCGTCGGGATCCTCGCCTTCCGCAACGGGTGGCTGAACCTGCTCGAAGGGATCCCCCGGACGGCGGGGTGGGCGACGCTCGCGTTCGCCGGCGTCTCCGGTGTCGCCTATTTCCCCGCACTCGTGTTCTGGGGGGTCGGCACCGGGCCCGGATCATGGCAAACGCTGGCCACCGCCGCCGTGGAGTGCTCCTTTGCCGTTTCGATGATCATCGCCGTGCTGTGGCTGTTCCAGCGCTGGTTCAACCGCAGGGGCGCGTTCGGGAGGTTCCTCGCCGACCGGGCATACGGCGTCTACTTCCTGCACCCGCTGGTGCTGGTCGGCCTCAGCCACGCCTTGTCCTGGTGGGAGGCGCCGGCGATCGCCAAGTTCGCCGCGGTGGGCGCGCTGGCACTACCGCTGTGCTGGTCGGCGTCCCACCTGCTGCGCCTGGCTCCCGGCGCCAAACGCGTATTCTGATCGGCCGCGCGCAGCGGGTTCAGAAGACCTCGGCCAGCCGTCCGAACGGCGTGACCTCGCGGAAGCGGTCGTGCCGCTCGGGCGGTTCGGCGTGTTCGAGCACCCAGGTCGCCGGATGCGGCACCAGGACCGCGCCCAGCCCGGCTTCCAGCGCCGGCAGCACATCGGAGCGCACCGAGTTGCCGATCATCCAGGTGTGTTCGGGGTTGAGCCCGTGGGACCGGCCGAAGGTGCGGTAGGCCGCGGTGTCCTTCTCGGGCACGATCCCGACCCCGGTGAACAGCGGGGCGAGTCCCGAGCCGTCGATCTTGTGCTGCTGGTCGGCGCTGTGTCCCTTGGTGAGCAGGTACAGGGTGTGCCGCTCCCGCAGCGCGTACAGGGTCTCCAGCACGCCTTCGAGCAGGACGATCTCGCCTTCGACGATCCGGGTGCACAGCCGGTGCAGGTGCGCGCGGTCGGCCGCGCCGACTCCGGTGCCGGGCCGCAGCCGCGCCAGGCAGTCGCCCAGGCTGCGTTCGAAGACCCGGGCGCCGTAGCCGTAGGCGGCGCTGTTCTCGCGCTCGATTTCGGTGAGCACCGCGCGGACCTCGGCGCGGGAGAGGGTGGGGTGGCCGACGTAGTCGACGAACTCCTCGATCGCCTGCTCGAAGAGGATGTTGCATTCCCACAGCGTGTCGTCGGCGTCGAAGATCAGGTTCATCGGACGCGGCATCGGCTCCCCCGCGCGGTTGTGCGCGCCGTTGTAGCGGTTTCTGCGCCAAGGAGCGTACCTGGATCAATACCGGCACGACACCAAAGCGTGGCCTACGTTACATTCGGGCGATTACGCCCTAGCGTGAAAGGGCGGTCCGCCGCGCGAGCGCACGCGGCGCGCCGGGTACACCACCGGGAGGCACGCATGACGCAACCGTCCCTGTCGCAACTGCTGCCGGTCGACGCGATCGTCACCGGCATCGAGGTCGAGGGCTGGCGCGCGGCGATCAGAGCGGCCGGCGAACTCCTGGTCGCCACCGGAGCCACCACACCCGACTACATCGGCGAGATGCAGGACGCCGTCGATGAGTACGGCCCCTACATCGTGATCGCGCCCGGTCTCGCACTCGCCCACTCCAGGCCCTCCCCCGCCGTCTTGCGCACCGGGCTGTCCTGGGCAGGGCTGCAGAATCCGGTCGAGTTCGGACACACCACCAACGACCCCGTCCGGCTGGTGATCGGGCTGGCCGCCGCCGACCACGACGGCCACTCCACGGCGCTGTCGCGGCTGGCCCGGCTGCTGGCCGACCCCGCGCGGCGGGCGCGGCTGACCGGCGCCACCACCGCGGCGGAGATCCACAGCACCATCAGCGAGTACGAAACGAGCGCAGCAGAATGAAGATTCTCGCGGTATGCGGCATGGGTATCGGCACCAGCATCCTCCTCAAGGGCAACGCCGAAAAAGCGGTCCAAGACCTGGGCCTGGACGCCGACGTGGAGGTCGCCGACATCGGCACGGCCCGCGGGGCGGCGGCAACCGCCGACGTGGTGCTGACCTCGGGCGAACTCGCCACCGAACTGGGCGACCTGGGCATTCCGGTGGTTGTGGTGAACAACTTCGTCGACGCCACCGAGATCCGCGAGAAGCTGGGCGCCGCCATCGGCGCGTGACCGCGGGCCCCGGCCGGCCCGCCGGCACCCTGCCCGCGCTGCGGCCGCCGGGCACCCGCGGCCGCAGCGGCCGAACCATCCCTGTCTGCCAGGAGCGGCTCTATGGATTGGCTCGTCGCCGTCGTACAGTTCATCGTCAACGAGATACTGAGCATCCCGGCCTACATGGTCGGGCTGATCACCGCCGTGGGTCTGATCGCGCTGCGCAGGTCGACCGGCCAGATCGTGGGCGGCGGGCTCAAAGCCGTACTGGGTTTCCTGCTCATCGGGGCGGGGGCCGACATCGTGGTGGCGGCGCTGGAGCCGCTGGGGCAGATGATCCAGGGGGCCGCCGGCGCCCAGGGCGTGGTCCCCACCAACGAGGCGATCGTGGCCATCGCCCAGGAGCGGTTCGGCGCCCAGGTCGCCTGGACCATGATCGCGGGCTTTGCGCTGAGCCTGGTGCTGGCCAGGTTCACCCCGCTGCACTACGTGTTCCTCACCGGCCACCACATCCTGTTCATGGCGACGCTGCTGACCATGGTGCTGGCCACGACCGCGCTGCCCACCGCGGCGGCGGTGGTGCTGGGCGCGGTGCTGCTGGCCGCGGTGATGGTGTCGCTTCCGGCACTGGCCCAGCCGTGGACCCGCCGGGTCGGCGGCGACGGCAAGATCGCCATCGGGCACTTCGGCACGCTGGGCTATGTGGCCGCCGGCGCCACCGGGCAGCTGGTCGGGCGGACCAGCCGCAGCACCGAGGACCTGAAACTGCCCGAAGGGCTGCGGTTCCTGCGCGACTCCATGGTGGCCACCGCGTTGTCGATGGTGCTCATCTACGTGGCGGTGGCGCTGGTGTTCTGGGCGCGGCAGGGCACCGCGGCCGCCTTGGAAACGTTCCCGCCAGCAGAAGGCATCGACCCCACCATCGGGCACTTCCTGATGCAGTCGGTGATGCAGGGCCTGCAGTTCGGCATCGGCGTCGCAGTGATCCTCTACGGCGTGCGCACCATCCTCGGTGAACTGGTGCCCGCGTTCCAGGGGATCGCCGACCGCGTGGTGCCGGGGGCGGTGCCTGCGCTGGACGTGCCGATCGTGTTCCCGTTCGCGCAGAACGCGGTGCTGGTGGGCTTCCTCGCGAGCTTCGCCGGCGGACTGGTGACCCTGGCGGTGATGGCGGTGGCGGTCAACCCGGTCTTCGGGCTGGCGCTGATCCTGCCCGGGCTGGTGCCGCACTTCTTCACCGGCGGTGCGGCCGGGGTGTTCGGCAACGCGACCGGCGGCAGGCGCGGCGCGGCGGCGGGCGCCTTTGTCAACGGCGTGCTGATCACGCTGCTGCCCGCCTTCCTGCTGGGGGTGCTGGGCGACTTCGGCGGTGCCAACACCACGTTCGGCGACGCCGACTTCGGCTGGTTCGGCATCGCGATCGGTTACGCCTTCCGCACCGGCGACGCCGGCGGCGTGGTGCTGGCGCTGCTGATGGCGGCGGTGCTGCTGGCGGGTGCCGTGCTGGTGCAGAAGCGCGCGGTCGAACGGGGCTGGGATCCCGGTGCCCGCCACGAGGCGGCCCTGGCCGAACGCGCCGAGCAGGCCAAGGGCCCCGACCAGGGCGGCACGGGCAAGACCGCGGGCGGGGACGGCTCCTGAGGGCGGCCGGAGCGGTGGAGGAGTGCCGCTCCGGCCGCCCCCGGTCAGGATCCGGCCGCGGTGATCTTCCAGGTCCCCACGTCGTTGTACTCGGAGTCGTAGATGTCCGAGCCATCGCCCGGCTTCATGTCGTAGTAGCGCAGGTTGCCGCCCCAGTACCGCAGGATGCGGCCCAGTTCCGCGACAGCGTTGCCGCCGAACGCGTCCTCGCCCATCTCTACCTCAAGAACGAACTTCATCGCGCGCCTCCTTCGGCACAGGCTGACCGGTCCGGGCGATCGGTGGTTCGCAGCGGGTTCCCGATCGCCCTTCCTTCAATAATCTCATTGAAATTGCTTTAGAGACTTTTTTGCTGCAGCTTCCTGTTCATGGCCGGAATTCCGGCGGCCAACCCTCAAACATCTTCTACAGGGGCCGATCGTTGCCGCAACCCGGCGGCGCGCTCGGCTGTTACGCGGCGCGGCCGGAGCGTAGCGTCGGGGCATGAGCGATGAACCCGTCCTCGTCGAACACGAGGGTGCCGTGGCCACCATCACCATGAACCGGCCCGGCCGCCGGAACGCGCTGTCCGCCGACCACATGCGGCGGCTGACCGCGGCCTTCGAGGAGGTCGGCGCCTCCAGTGCCACCGGCGTGATCCTGGCCGGCAACGGCCCGGTCTTCAGCGCCGGGCACGACTTCGCCGACGTGGCGGCGGCCGACCTCGACGGTGCCCGCGAACTGCTGCACACCTGCGTACGGCTGATGGAGACCGTGCAGTCGGTACCGCAGGTGGTGCTGGCGCGGGTGCACGGGCTGGCCACCGCCGCCGGCTGCCAACTGGTCGCCGACTGCGACCTGGCGGTGGCGGGCCGCAGCGCCGGATTCGCCGCCCCCGGCGGCAAGGGCGGCTGGTTCTGCCACACGCCGATGGTGGCGGTCTCGCGCTGTGTCGGCCGCAAACGCGCAATGGAGATGGCGCTGACCGGCGACACGATCGACGCCGCAACCGCCGCCGAATGGGGTTTGGTCAACATGGCGGTGCCCGACGCCGAGCTCGACAGTGCGGCGCGCCATCTGCTGGAACGCGCCACCCGCGGCTCCCCGCGCAGCACCGCGCTGGGCAAGCAGACGCTTTACGCCCAGTTCGACCGCCCCGAAAACGAGGCCTACAGCCACGCCGTGGAGGTCATGGCCGCCAGCAGCCAGACTCCCGAGGCCCGCGAAGGCATCTCCGCCTTCCTGGAAAAACGCCCGCCGGTCTGGCCCCAGTGACCGGGTGTCGGGCCCGAGGGCCAGCGCCGGTTCAGCGGGCGGGCGGCGGCGGGTGCGAGCCGCCGGTATCCACCGGTGGGGCGGCGGTCGCCAGCTCGGCGACCGCATCGCCGGCCGAACCCAGCGCCCGTTCCAGGGGCCCGCGGCCCAGCGCCAGGCGCCACAGGGCGGCGGAGAGCAGCGACCCCAGCACGAACGCCTCCAGCCGGAAGGGCGCGATGTCCTGGGCGGAGAACCCGAGCGCCGCGATCACCAGGACGTGGCCGGTGTAGATGGTCAGCGCCATGGAACCGGCGGCGGCCAGCGGATACAGCGGCGCGGCGGCGAGGTCGGTGGCGGCCATGCAGGCCACGAGCACCAGCAGCGCCGTGCCGACGGCGCCGGCGATCTCGAAGCCGGTGCCGCTGTGCGGGCTGGCCACCACCAGGTACCAGAGGGAATCGGTGGGCACCTGGCCGTGCAGGTCGCCTAGATCGGCGGCGACGTCGCTGCGCATCGGGCCCCGCAGCACCGGGTCGGTGCCGGCGAGGTCGAAGGAGCCGCCCAAGCGCGCCTGCAGCAGCCGGTCGATGCCGCCGAGCGGGTACAGCAGCAGCCAGGAGCCGCCGTATCCCACCAGCGCGAGGCCGGCTCCGCCCGCGGCCAGGGCCGCGCGCACCCGCGGCGCTCTCAGGTCCAGCCGGCCCGCGGCCATGCCCGCCACCACAAAGGCCATGAAGCTGGCGGCCGGGTAGTAGCCGGTCAGCAGGAAGTCGGTGACTCCGCCGATGGAGGAGACCCGCGCGCCGGGTTCGCCCATGGCGCCGCGGACCAGGTAGGACAGCACCGGTCCCAGCACCGCGATGGCGGCGGCGATCGCGCCCAGTGCGGGCGCGCGCAGGCGCAGCAGCGGCAGTGCGAGCAGGAAGAACCCGGCGTAGTAGGTGAGGATGACCGCGATCGGCGCGCCGGAGAGGTCGAGCAGCAGCCCGAGCACGGCCAGTACGAGAGCGCGTACCAGGATGCGGGCGCGGGCGGCCTGCAGGGCCGTGCCCGCGAGCGGGCGGGTGCGGCCGGTCATCAGGGCCAGCGATACACCGGCCAAGAACGCGAACAGCGCCGAAGAACGGCCGCGGGTGAGCCCGTGGAGGGTTTCGGCGGCGGCCTCGCCGAACGCGTCGCCGCCGAAGACGCCGATCGATCCCACCCCGAGGTGGACGGTGAACATGCCGAACACCGCGAGGGCGCGGGCGACGTCGATCCCGGCGATCCGCCCGTCGCGGGCTTCGCGGGAGGGCTCGGACCCCCGGTGGGGAATCTGCTGCGACACGCGGACCAGACTAGGCGGGATTGCGGTTGGTTGTCCCCTCGATCCCGATGCGCCGGATATGCAGCGTGCCCGTCCGGCGGCGGCACACCCGGCCGGCCCGCGGCCTGCGCACCGGTCGCACCGGGCCGCGGGCTGCGGGCCGCACCGCCTCAGGCGCCGCCGGGCCGCTCGGCGGACAGCCGGCTGAAGTAGTCCAGGGCCTGGGGGTTGGCCAGCGAATCGCGGCTGGCGACGCGCTCGGGGTGCTCCCCCATCAGGATGCGTTTGACGGGCACTTCCAGCACCTTGCCCGACAGCGTGCGCGGAACCTCGCTGATGGCGCGCACCGCGTCGGGCACGTGCCGCGGCGAGCAATCCTCGCGGATGCGCCGGGCCAGGCGCGAGACGAGCTGGTCGTCGAGGTCGGCGTTCCCGCGCATCACCACGAACAGCTCGATGCGCGAGCCGCCCTCGGGCTGGGGCACGTCCACCACCAGCGCGTCGGTGACCTCGTCCAGCGCCAGCACGGCGCGGTAGATCTCGCTGGTGCCCATCCGGATGCCGCCGCGATTGATGGTGGAGTCGGAGCGGCCGTAGATGACGGCGGTACCGCGCTCGGTGATCTCGATCCAGTCGCCGTGGCGCCACACGCCCGGATACGTCGAGAAGTAGCTTTCGTACAGCCGTTGGCCGTCGGGGTCGTTCCAGAAGTAGAGCGGCATCGAGGGGGCCGGTTCGGTCACGACCAGCTCGCCGACCTCGCCGATCAGCTCGTTGCCTTCGGGGTCCCAGGCGGCCACGGCCATGCCCAGCGCGCGGGCCTGGATCTCGCCCTGGTAAACCGGCCGGACCGGTACCCCGCCGACCAGGCAGCTGCAGACATCGGTGCCGCCGCTGGTGGAGAACAGCCACAGGTCCCGGCCGAGTTCGCGGTAGCACCACTCGAACGCTTCGGGGCTCAGCGGCGAACCGGTCGAGCCGACCGCGTGCAGTTGCGAGAGGTCGCGGCCGCGGGCCGGGTGGATGCCCTCTTTCAGGCAGGAGGAGAGGAAGCCCGCGCTGGTGCCGAAAACCGTGATCCGGGCCCGCTCGGCGAGGTCCCACAGCGCGCCGAGGTCGGGGTGGCCGGGGCTGCCGTCGTAGAGGACGATGGAGGCCTTGGTCAGCAGCATGCTCACCAGCAGGTTCCACATCATCCAGCCGGTGGTGGTGTACCAGAACACCCGGTCGCCCGCTTGGGCGTCCATGTGCAGATTCAGGTTCTTGAGCTGTTCCAGCAGGATGCCGCCGTGGCCCTGCACAATGGCCTTGGGCAAGCCGGTGGTGCCCGAGGAGAACAGCACCCACAGCGGGTGGTCGAAGGGCAGCTCGGCAAAGGCCAGTTCGGCGCCCGCCCCCGCCGACTCCAGGTCCTCCCAGTCCAGCGCGCCCTCGACACGGGTGCCGCCCAGGTAGTTCAGCACCACGGTGTGCTCGACGCTGGGCAGTTGCGCGCGCAGTTCGGCGAGCACGCCGGTGCGGTCGAAGTCCTTGCCGCCGTAGCGGTAGCCGTCGACGGCCAGCAGCACCTTGGGTTCGATCTGGGCGAAGCGGTCAACGACGCTGCGCACCCCGAAGTCGGGCGAGCACGAGGACCACACGGCGCCGATGGAGGCGCAGGCGAAGAAGGCGGCCACCGCCTCGGCGATGTTGGGCAGGTAGGCGACAACACGGTCGCCCTTCCGCACGCCCAGGTGGCGCAGTCCCTGCGCGATGGCGGCGGTGCGGGAACGCAGTTCGCCCCAGGTCCACTCGCCCAGCATGCGCAGCTCCGCGGCGTGGCGGATGGCGACTGTGTCGTCGTCGCGGTCGGCGAAGACGTGCTGGGCGTAGTTCAGTTGCGCACCGGGGAACCACTGCGCACCCGGCATCGAGCGGTCGGCGAGCACCTGTTCGTAGGGCGTCCGGGAGCTGACCCCGAAGTACTCCCAGATCGCCGACCAGAACCCGTCCAGGTCGGTGACCGACCACCGCCACAGCGCGTCGTAATCCGCGGCCTCGATTCCGCGGTGCTCGCGCACCCACTGTGTGAAGGGGGTGATGTTGGCGCGCTCGCGCCGGTTCCGGTCCGGTTCCCACAGCAGCGGCGGTGCTGTCCGCATATCCGGCTCCCTCCTTGCTGCACGCCGGAATTCCAGGTCCGGCCGCGTAAGTGTGACGCCCATCATCCAACAACATGCCGGTACGCCACGCAGGCGGGGGCGCAAAGCCCTGCGGGTTCCATCCGCCCGCCGGCCGCGGCGGCTTCCGGACACCCCGCAGCGGAAGTTGCGGCGATAGGGCGCCGCCGCCGCTGCGGACGCCGGCCGCGGCCCGGGTAACCTTCGTTGCGTGGGCTCCGGTCCGCCGTGCCGGGGCTCCCCTACATGCCAAGGCCGCGGACGTGCTGGGGACGGGAGGCAGATCGGGCGGTGCGCATTCCCGAATTCAGCCGACGGGCGCGGATCATCGGCGCGGCGGCGGCTGCGATCGTGCTCGTTTGCACGGCCGTCATGCTGGTGCCCCCCACCCGCGAGGGCGTCCTCGACGCCTGGTGCGAAACCACCGGGCAGGGCTGTTCCCGGCTGGAGGACCCCCGCCGCGACTACGACGGCGCATCGGGCTGGCGCCAGCGCCTCACCCCTGAAGAGGCCGCGTCCTGGGGCAACTATGTCGCACTGGGCGACTCCTACTCCTCGGGCGAGGGCGCCGGCGACTACACGCCGGAAACGGCCGCCACCGACGGCTGCCGGCGTTCGGCCAACGCCTACCCCCGGCGCCTGTCGGACTCCTACGACTTCTCCGGGCAGCTCGGGTTCTACGCCTGCAGCCGCCAGCGCGGCGCTGACATGTTGGAGACCCTCGACGGTGCGGAGTCCCAGATCGGGCGGGTGGGCCCGCACACGTCGCTGGTCACCATCGGTATCGGCGGCAACGATCTCGGGTTCACCAGCGTGCTGCGCGCCTGCATGGTGCGGGTGCCGCTGATGGAGACCAGCGCCTGCAGCGACCAGGAGGAGGACATCGAGGCGCGCATCAACGCGTTCGATTCCACCTTCGACGACATCATCGGCGAGATCCGCGAGCGCGCCCCCGATGCGCGCATCCTGGTCGTCGGCTACCCGCGGCTCTTCCCCGCCGACCCGGAAGGCATGTACTACACGCTGGCGCCCCACGACCAGGAGTGGCTGAACACGATCCTCAAGCGGTTCGACGCCCGTATCCAGGAGGACGTGGGCGAACTGGACGCCCAGATCGTCGACGACCGCCAGACCGGCAGCGTGGAGTACGTACGGATGTACACGGCGCTGAAGGGCCACGAGATCGGTGCCGAGCATCCGTGGCTCAACGGGGTGCTGCTGGGCGACCTCTCCGGGGGTGTCGAGGTCGACCACGGCACCTTCCATCCCAATGCCCGCGGGCACAAGGCGTTCACCAAGCGGATCGTGCGGCAGTTGGACGACGGGCCGGGGCGGGCGCTGTACGCCGCGCAGGAGACCTTGGAGGGTGTGGACTCCGAGGTCCTCGCAGGCGAGGTCGACTGAGCCCGACCGCTGTGCCCGGCCCGGGTGCGGCGGGCGAGCGGGTGCCGGCGCGCGCGGCGCCCGCACCCGCTCGCCCGTCCCGCTCGCGGCGGCGGGGCGCCGTGTCCGCGGGGGTTCGGCCGGGCTCAGCCGCGGGTGGCGCCCAGCTCGGCCAGCACGGCGCCGATCTGGTCGAGTGCCCAGTTCAGGTTGTCCTCGGTGACCACCAGCGGCGGCGACAGCCGGATCGTGGAGCCGTGGGTGTCCTTGACCAGCACGCCGCGTTCGGCCAGTAGCTCGCACATCAGCCGGCCGGTGGCCAGTTCCGGCGCCACGTCGATGCCCGCCCACAGGCCGATGCTGCGGGTGGCGACCGCGCCGTTGCCCTCGAACTCCTTGAGCCGGGTGCGCAGTATCTCGCCCAGGCGCCGCGCATTGCCGAGGTAGGGGCCCTCGCGCAGCATCCGCACCACCTCGGTCCCGATGGCACAGGCCATGGGGTTGCCGCCGAAGGTGCTGCCGTGCTGGCCGGGTTTGATGACCCCCAGCACGTCGGCGTCGGCGACCATCGCCGAGACGGGCAGGATGCCCCCGCCCAGCGCCTTGCCGAACAGGTAGGCGTCGGGGACGACACCGGTGTGCTCGCAGGCGCGCACGGTTGCGGTGCGGCCCAGGCCCGACTGGATCTCGTCGGCGATGAGCAGTACCCGGTGCCGGTCGCAGAGTTCGCGCAGGCGCGGCAGGTAGTCGGGTGGCGGGACGATGACGCCGGCCTCGCCCTGCACGGGTTCGACCAGTACCGCCGCGGTGGTGGAGTCGATGGCGCCGGCCACCGCGTCGGCGTCGCCGTAGGGAACGCTGCGGAACCCGGGGGTGTAGGGACCGTAGCCGCCGTAGGCGTCGGGGTCGTCGGAGAAGGAGACGATGGTGGTGGTGCGCCCGTGGAAGTTGCCGCCCGCCACGACGATGGTCGCCCGGTCGGCGGGAACGCCCTTGACGTCGTAGGCCCACCGGCGCGAGACCTTGACGGCGGTTTCGACCGCTTCGGCCCCGGAGTTCATCGGCAGCACCTGCTCCTTGCCCGCCAGCCCGGCCAGCGCAGTGACAAAGGGGGCGAACCGGTCGTGGTAGAAGGCGCGGCTGGTCAGCGTGACGCGTTCGAGTTGGCGCTGTGCGGCAGCGGCGAGGTCGGGGTTGCGGTGGCCGAAGTTCACCGCGGAGTATCCGGCCAGGCAGTCGAGGTAGCGGCGCCCCTCGACGTCGGTGACCCAGGCGCCCTCGCCCTCGGCGATGACGACGGGCAGCGGGGCGTAGTTGCGGGCGGAGTGGGTTTCGGCCAGCCTGATGTGCTCGCCGGTGGAGTCGATGGCTCCGGCGGGGTCGCCGCCGGAATCCTGTGGTCCCAGAGCGCGGGTCTCGCTCATCCAGGTTCCTCCGATCACCGTTGATCGATTGACGCTGAGTGGATACCCGCTCCCCCGGTGCGCGAAGCGCTTCCGCCGCGGCGGCCCTCAGCTGCACCCGGCGGCGCACAGCCCCTGCCGCCCGCGGCCGGGAGCCGCCGCCGTGAAAGCCTGTGATCGGTTCGGCATCGTTTCGCCGCGGACACGGCATGTGGGCGCCGCGCCGGCGGGTACGACTCCGGACGGGAGGCGGCCCCCTGCCGCGTTCCCGGCCGCCGCACCGGCGACCCCCGCATCCGACCGCCCGTAGCAGCGAAGGAACGAACGTGAGCACCTGCAACATCCTGTCCATCGCCGGCAGCGACCCCAGCGGCGGAGCCGGTGTCCAGGCGGATCTGAAAACGTTCTCGGCCCTGGGCGGCTACGGCATGACCGTTATCACCGCGCTCACCGCGCAGTCGACAACGGGTGTGGCGGGGGTGCAGGAGATCCCGGCGGAGTTCGTCGCACGCCAACTCGACACGCTGCTGACCGACGCCCGCGTGGACGCGGTCAAGATCGGCATGCTGGCCAACGCCGGGGTGGTCCGCGCCGTGGTCAAGGCGCTGGACTCCTATGAACCGCCCAACGTAGTGCTCGACCCGGTGATGGTGGCCAAGAGCGGCGACCGGCTGCTGGCACCCGACGCCATCGAGGCCGTGCGTACCGACCTGGTGCCGCGCGCCGACCTGATCACGCCCAACCTGCCCGAGGCCGCCGAACTGCTCGGCGAGAACGAGCGCCACGACCTGTCCTCAATGCGCGAGCAGGCCGAGCGGCTGTTGGAGCTGGGGGCCGAGCGGGTGCTGCTCAAGGGCGGCCACCTCAGCGGGCAGAGCAGCACCGACCTGCTGGTGGCCGCCGACGGTATGACCGAGACCTTCTCCGCCGAGCGCATCGCCACGTACAACACCCACGGCACCGGCTGCACGCTGTCCTCGGCGATCGCTGCGCTGCGCCCCCAGCGGCGCAACTTCGCCGAGGCGGTGCGGGGCGCCAAGGACTACCTGACCGAGGCGCTGCGCCGCGCCGACGAGCTCGACGCGGGCCGCGGCCGGGGCCCGGTGCACCACTTCCACCCCTGGTGGGACGGCGGGGACCGAACCCACTAGATCGGGGACCGAGGGTTCTGCGGCGTCGTCGTGGAAACGGCGAACGGGAAGAACGCCGCTCACACGGTCGCCGTTTTCGAGAGCGACCTGTGGAGCAAGAAGGCGGAGTTCGAGGAGATCGCGCCGCAGTTCGGATTCACCAAGCTGCTCGCGGCGCCGTTGTCCTGGGGCAGGCGGCCCCTGCAGCCCGTCGGCGCGCTCGCGTGCGGCAGGGCGCACCCCCGTCGATCACACCGAACGGTGATCCGGAAGCCACCCGAAACTATCGACTAGCCATAGCTGGGCGCCTGCGGTGGTTTTCGGGTGCCAGTTATGCGGGCTTCCTGCCGCAGGGACGGTCGACAGCCTCCGAAATCTTCCGGAAATTATTGACAGCCCCATGTGGCCGCCCGAACACTGTCACTACTGACGGAGCGACCCCGAGCTGCAACCGCGACCACCCACTTCGACCTGGTCTTTCCGTTCGTCGGCGCAGGTCGACCGGACCATTCCGACGCGTCGGACAGCGCCGAGCCGCGGCGGCCGCCCCCGGCCGCCGTCAGTCCCGCCGTTCTTCACGAGGAGGAAGAACCGCAGATGATCACATCCCCCACACGTCCGAAGAGCCGTCGACACAGCAGAGTCAGACGGGTCGCCGGACGCGCCTTCGTCGCCGCGGTAGCGATGGTCACGGCCTCGACCGTGCTGCCTACCAGCGCCAGCGCGGCCATCACGTCCAACCAGACCGGCACCCACGACGGCTACTTCTACTCGTTCTGGACCGATTCCGAGGGCACCGTATCCATGGAGAACGGCCCCGGCGGCAACTACAGCACCCAATGGAGCAACACCGGCAACTTCGTCGCCGGCAAGGGCTGGAGTACCGGCGGGCGCCGCACCGTGGAGTACTCCGGCAGTTACAACCCCTCCGGAAACTCCTACCTGACACTCTACGGGTGGACCCGGGACCCGCTCGTGGAGTACTACGTCGTCGACAATTGGGGCAGCTACCGGCCCAACGGCGAGTACCAGGGCACCGTCACCAGTGACGGCGGCACCTACGACATCTACCGGACGATGCGCTACGACAAGCCCTCCATCGAGGGCACTGCGACGTTCCCCCAGTACTGGAGTGTCCGCCAGTCCCGCAGGACGGGCGGAACCATCACCGCCGGCAACCACTTCGACGCCTGGGCCGGCCACGGTATGAACCTGGGCAACCACGACTACATGATCATGGCGACCGAGGGCTACCAGAGCAGCGGCAGCTCCAACATCACCCTGGGCACCTCCGGCGGCGGCGGTGGTGGCGGAGGCGGCGGTGGTGGCGGCGGCGGCAACAACGGCTGCACCGCCACGCTGTCCGAGGGCTCGCAGTGGGACGACCGCTACAACCTCGGGGTCTCCGTCAGCGGCTCCAACGACTGGACCGTGACGATGAACGTGCCGTCGCCGGCGAAGGTCATGTCGACGTGGAACATCGACGCGAACTATCCCGACGCCCAGACGCTGGTCGCCACTCCCAACGGGAACGGCAACAACTGGGGCGCGACGATCGAGCACAACGGCAACTGGACGTGGCCGACGGTCTCCTGCAGTGCCAACTGAGGCCCCTCGGCCCGAGTGATTCCCACTCCCGTGGCGCGGCGGTTGCCAACCGCCGCGCCACGGGCGGATTCGGGGCAACTCCGTCGTATCCGCAGGTGCTTCAGCAAACCCCCATCCCCGATCCAGGCACGCCTGGTCCTTCCGGGTACTGCAAATGCGCAATGGGGGTGTCCGCCGCGGCGGACACCCCCATTGCGTTTTCCGGGACGGGCGGGGCCGAATGCGTGTTCCGGCCCCGCCGCGGCCGGGGTCAGGAGTCGTAGACCTTCTCGATGTTCGACTCGGGGTTCTTCCAGTCGGGGTTGGCGAAGTACTTCTTGGTCTCGTTTGCCACCACGCCGGACAGCAGCAGCAGCCCGACGAGGTTGGGCAGCGCCATCAGGCCGTTGGCGATGTCGCTGAAGCTCCAGATGATGTCCAGCGGCACGGTCGCGCCGACGAACACGACGACCACGAAAACGAAGCGGAACGGCAGCACGCCCTTGCGTCCGATGAGGAAGTCGATGCAGCGCTCGCCGTAGTAGGACCAGCCGACGATCGTGGTGAAGGCGAAGACCATCACCGCGATGGCGACGCTGTAGCCGCCGATCGGGGCCAGCGCCGGCGAAATCGTCGACAGGCCGTCCGAGATCGCCTGGGAGGTCAGCAGCGAACCGTCCTCGGCGTCCTCGGCCTGCCAGGCGCCGGTGACGATGATGACCATGCAGGTCATGGTGACCACGATGATGGTGTCGATGAACGTCTGGGTCATCGAGACCATGGCCTGGCGCACGGGCTGGTCGGTCTTTGCGGAGGCGGCGGCGATGGCACCGGTGCCCAGACCCGACTCGTTGGAGAAGATGCCGCGCGAGACTCCCTGCTGGATGGCGAACAGTAGGGCCGACCCGAGCAGGCCGCCGGTGGCCGAGGCGCCGGTGAACGCTTCGGTGAACACCAGTGCGAGCGCGCCGGGCAGCGCGGTGACGTTGGCGGCGAGCACCAGCAGGGTGACACCGATGTAGAGCACGATCATGATCGGCACGACCGCAGCGGCGAACCGCCCGATGCTCTTGATGCCGCCGATGATGACTGCACCGGCGAGGACCATCAGCACGAGGCCCGAGACCCACGGCGGCACGGACCACACCGACTCCAGTTGCAGCGCGACCGTGTTGGCCTGGGTGCCGTTGCCGATGCCGAACGAGGCGACGGCGCCGAAGACCGCGAACGCGCCGCCCAGTGCCAGCCCGAGCCCGCCGGGCAGGCCGCGGCGCAGGTAGAACATGGGGCCGCCGCTCTGCTCGCCCTTGGCGTCGGTGCGGCGGAACTTCACACCCAGCAGCGCCTCGCTGTACTTGGTCGCCATGCCGACCAGGCCGACGAGCCACATCCAGAACAGCGCGCCAGGGCCGCCGGCGCCGACCGCCAGTGCGGCACCGGCGATGTTGCCGACACCCACCGTCGCCGCCAGGGCGGTGCTCAGCGCCTGGTAGTGCGAGATGTCGCCCTCGACCGAGTGGTGCTCCTTGCGGCGGAACAGCGCCAGCCACAGCGCATGGAACAGCACCCGGAACTGCAGTAGTTTCAGCCGGAGGGTGAGGAAGATCCCGGTGAACAGCAGCAGCGGGATGAGGACGAACGGCCCCCACACCACCGATGAGATTTGGTCCAGGATCGCCTGGAGTTGTGCCATGGACGAGATCCAATCAATCGAAATACGGGGGGTACTTCACCGGGGGAATCCAGCGCAGCGAGTGGCGCGGGCGGTGAATGCACGGCGCGGCTCGGCGTGGCGAATCGGCACAGCAGCCAGCACGCGGAAAGCACGGCAAGGTTTGCACTGTCGTGTCACACACAAGTCACGGTTGGCGCACGTACCGATCGCGGTTGCGCGGTTTCCCCGGCAGTGGACGGTCGATCCGGCTACTCAGCCGTCCGCTGCGGATCCGTCGGCCTGATCCCGGGCCAGTGCCGCCACCACCGCGGCGGCCTCCACGGGGTCGGCACCCCGGCCTACCGCGATGCCGACCAGGTAGGCGGTCACCGGCGCCGCCGGGCGGGCGATCGAGTGCGCAGCGTCCTTTGCGAGGTCGAGGACGCGATCGACGTCGGACTTGCCGATCTCGTCTGCGAGTTCGAGTTCGGCGCAGACCTGCTGCGCCCATTCGACCAGGGTCATCGTCGCTGCTCCTCTGCCGGGGTGTTGGGGCGACAGTCGCCGATCATACGGGCGCGGGCGCCGCTGCGTGCGGCGGCGCGGCGCATCGCCCGGACCCGCGTCGCATTCCCGGTGGCAGAGTGTCGACCGGGCGTTCGCCGGCGGTCCGCACCGGTTCACACACGGTGCCTAACGTGCCGACCAGGAGCAGTCCCGAAAAGCGGGAGAGCCGCATGCGTCCGCCGTACTCGTCCCCCAGTCCCGACTCGACCCGCCCGCTGCGCGTGGCGATCGTGACCGAGTCCTTCCTCCCCCAGGTCAACGGTGTCACCAACTCCGTGTGCCGCGTGGCCGACCACCTGCGCGCACGCGGCCACCAGGCCATCATCCTCGCGCCGGGCGACGGCCCGGCGACCTATGCGGGTTTCCCGGTGGTGCGGCTGCCCAGCGTGCCGCTGCCGGGGTACCGCACGTTCGCGCTGGGACTTCCCGTACGCCGGCTGCTGACGGCCGCGCTGCGCGCGTTCGCGCCCGATCTCATGCACCTGGCCTCGCCGGCCCTGCTGGGCAACGCGGCGGTGGAGGTCGCCCGCCCGCTGGCGCTGCCCACTGTGGCGGTCTACCAGACCGACCTGCCGGGTTTCGCCGCCCGCCACGGCGTTCCCGGCTCGGATGCGCTCTGGCCGATGCTGCGCCAGATCCACGCGGCCGTCGACCGCACCCTGGTGCCCTCGTCTGCCACGATGCACGCACTGGCCGAGCGCGGGTTCCCGCGGCTGAGCCTGTGGCAGCGCGGCGTCGACACCGAGCGCTTCCATCCCCGCCACCGCGACGACGAACTGCGCCGGCGGATCGCCCCGGGCGGCGAGGTCCTGGTCGGCTACATCGGCCGGTTGTCCAAGGACAAGCGGGCGGGTCTGCTGGCCCACGCGGCGCGGCTGCGGGGCGCCAAGCTGGTGATCGTCGGCGACGGCCCCGATCGGGAGCGGTTGCGCCGCAAGATGCCCTCGGCGGTTTTCACCGGCCAGCGCACCGGAGCGGAGCTGTCGCGCCTCTACGCCGCGCTGGACGTTTTCGTGCACACCGGCGCCGACGAGACCTTCTGCCAAGCGATCCAGGAGGCGCTGGCCTCGGGCGTGCCGGTGGTGGCCCCGGCGGCGGGCGGCCCGCTGGACCTGGTCGACCCCGAAGCGAACGGGCTGCTCTACGCCCCGTCGTCGGTCCGCGAGATGCGCGTGGCGGTGGGGCGGCTGATCCACAGCGGCGCGCTGCGGCGGCGCATGGCCGCCGCTGCGCGGCCTTCGGTGGAGTCGCGCACCTGGGAGGTCGTCGGCGATCAGCTGCTCGACCACTACCGCTCGGTGATCGCACCCGGCGAGGTGGCGCTGCCCCACGTGCCCCTGCGCACCTGAGGCCGCTCGGGCAGCGCTACGCTGTCACGCGGCGGGGTGCGGACCCGGCCCTTCCGCAATGACCGGGGCTCCGCTCCCCGCCGACCGCTGCTCCCCGGCCGGCGGGCCGGCGGCGGGCTCGGGCACCTCTGCGGGGCCCGCCGATTCCAGGACCTCGCCGAGCCGGTCGAGGTGGTCGGCGATCCAGGGCAGGGCGAGGGGGTCATCGGCCTCCAGGGCGGTGGACCGCTGGTCGTCGGTGTCGCCGTAGAGCAGGCTCGTGGCCACCCGCATGCGCAGCGCCTGCGGGCTGTCGCCGAACTCTTCGCCCGCCAGCGCGCCCATGCCGTACTCCTCCAGCAGCAGCGCGGTGAGTCCGGCCCCGGTGGTGATTCCGTGGGTGCGGGCGAGGTGGCCGCGCCAGGACTCCAGGTCGGGATAGCAGTAGAAGGCGGCCTGCGGTGCGGCGGCCATTGCGCCGGCGGCGGCGAAGCGGTCGGCGACGGCGCGCGCGACGGTGCCGTGCAGCCGCGCGCTGCGCCGGATGTGCGCGGTGAGCTCGGCGGGTTCGGTGAAGGCGTAGGCGCCCGCCTGCTGCACGGGACCGGCCGGGGTGGACCAGATTTCACTGGCGACCCCGAGCAGCGCGGCGCGCAGCCTGCGGCCGGAGTCGCTGTCGGGCAGTCGGGCGACACCCAGCCGCCAGCCGCCCAGAGCCAGGTTCTTGCTCAGCCCGGTGGTGACCACGGTGCGTTCCGGCGCGTACTCGGCGGCGCTGTGCACGTCCGTGCCTTCCTGGTGCACCAGGTCGCGGTAGATCTCGTCGGAGATGACGACGAGGTCGAGTTCGCGGGCGGTTTCGGCGAGCCGGCGCACCGTCGCCGCCGAGGCCAGCGTGCCGGTGGGGTTGTCCGGGGCGGTGATGACGACCGAGCGGACGTCGCGGCCCTCGGCGCGGGCCCTGCACACTTCGCCGGCCAGCAGGGCGGGCTCTGGCACGCCGCCCTGGGCCGGTGCGGTGGGGATCTGCAGGCAGCGGTACCCGGCGAGCCGGGCCTGGGCGGCGTAGCTGACCCAGCTGGGCGCCGCTGCGGCGGTGTCGCCGCCGATGCTCAGCAGCAAGCTGTAGAGCAGCGGTTTGCTGCCGGGCCCGGCCACCACGAGGTCGGGGTCGGTGGGCAGGCCGCGGCGCTGCCAGTACCCGGCGGCGGCGTCGCGCAGTTCGCAGGCGCCGGCCACCGGCCCGTAGCCGTTCCTGCCGCTCTCCGCGGCAAGGGCCTCCCGCATCGCCGGGTGGACGGGAAGCCCCGCCTCGCCGAATCCCAGCGGCAGCACGGGGATGCCGCGGCGCCGTTTCTCGGCCAGTACCTCGTTCACGGCGAGGGTTGCGGACAGGGTGACAGGCATGGAGAGATCAACTCCGCAATCGTCCGAGTGACGGAAGTGCCGGCCGCGGCGGAGGTGGCTGCGGCCTGTACGTTCACCCTGCCCACTCGCCCCCATCAGTACAAGCGAGTCTTTGCGATGCAGACAGTAAGCTGTACTTATGCTTGACTTCCGGCGGCTGCAGATCTTCAAGGAGTTCGCGGAGCAGGGCACCATCGCGGGTACGGCCGATGTCCTGGGTTACACACCCTCGGCGGTGTCCCAGCAGCTTTCGGCGCTGGAACGCGAGGCCGGCACTGCGCTGATCGACCGCACCGCGCGCAGCGCCGAACTCACCGACAGCGGCCGGCTGCTGGTCGTGCACGCCGAACAGATCCTGGCCATGGTCGAGGCCGCGGAGTCGGTGCTGGCCGAGCAGAGCGGCGTCGCCCAGGGGGTGGTCACCGTCACCGCCTTCCCCACCGCCGCGGTCGCCTTCGCGCCGCTGCTGGCGCAGAGCCTGCACCGCCACGAGGGCATGCAGCTCGTGCTGCGGCAGAGCATCGGCGGGGCCGGTGCGAGCCGGGTGTCCTCGGCGGAGGCCGATATCGCGGTGATCGACGACTGGACGGGGCGGTTTCCCGACAGCGGCGCCGGCAAGCTCCGCCATCTGCACCTGCTGCGCGACCCGCTGGTGCTCGCCCTGCCCGAAGACCACCCGCTGGCCGACACCCGGCGCCCGGTCGAACTGCGCCGGCTGCTGGACGAGCCCTGGATCGCCGCGCCGCAGGGCGAACCCTCGCGCGCGGGCACCGACCGGCTCTTCGCCGAGGTCGGCGGGGCGCCGGCGGCGGCCTGGGAGTTCCAGGGCCAGGGCACCATCCTGAGTCTGGTGGCACAGGGGATCGGGATCGCCGCGGTGCCCGCACTGGCGCTGGCGGCGGGCACGGCCGGGCTGACGTTCCGGCTGCTGCCCCGTTCCCCGGCCCGGGAGATCTATGCGGTGGTGCGCGCCGGCAGCGTGCGCCGCCCGGCGATCGACGCCACCCTGCGGGCGCTGCGCGAGTCGGCCGCCGAGGTGCAGCAGAGCCTGGACGATGCGCTGGAGGGCACCGGGGTGCTGTAGGCGGCCGGAGGCGTGTCAGTCGCCGGCGCACCCTTCGAACGGCCGCAGCCGGCGGTGCAGGCGCTGCAGGCGCCTGCGCAGCCGCCGGGCGACGTGGCGGGCCCGGTCGCGCTGCTCGCGGGCCGCCCAGAAACGTTCGAACGCCTTGATGCGCTCTTGGCGCAGCTCCTCCAATTCGGCTTCGGCCGCCTCGACCCGGCGCTGGACCTCGGCGTGGGCGCGTTCCAGGCCGGCGAGTGCGGCGTCGCACTCGTCGGCCTCGCGCTGGACACGCCGCAGCCGGACGGCCACACCATGGATGTGCGCCGCACCGTTCAGCCGCCCTGTCCCAACGAACCACACATCAAGAGACCTATCCTGCAGGTCCACACCATCACCGGTATGTGGTGCAAAGAATGCGGAAAGTCACCGACGTCCGTCAAACCGCTTACTTGACGTGGAACGCGCAGTTTGCACCACACGCCGCAAATGTGGCGTGATGCCGGGTTCAGTGGACCGGCGGCCGGGCCGCTCAGGCGGCGATGACCGGCCGGCGCGACCGGGCGCCCACCAGCGTGCGGCGCCGGCGCAGACCGGCGAAGTGGCGCGGGCGGACCTCGCCGTAGATCTCGGTGAACCGGTCCAGCGAACGCCGGTGGTCGTGCTGGCGGGCGATTTCGCGGCTGGCGGCTCCCATTTCACTGCGTGCCCGCCCGGGCTCCAGCACCGCCAGCAGGCGCTCGCTCAGGGTCTCGACGTCGCCGGGGGTGTAGAGGTAGCCGTTGCGGCCGGAGGAGATCAGGTGCGGCAGCGCCAGCGCGTCGGCGGCCACGATCGGCAGGCCGGTCGACATCGCCTCCAGGGTCGCGATGCTCTGCAGTTCGGCGACACTGCCGATGGCGAACAGGTCGGCCGCGACGTAGACCTGCGGCAGGTCGGCGTCGGGCACGAACCCGAGGAAGTGCACGCGGTCGGCGACGCCGAGTTCGGCGGCGAGGCGGCGCAGCTCCTGCTCGCGCTGGCCGACTCCTGCCAGGGCAAGCTGCGCGTCGCGGCGGTCGACCAGCCGTGCCAGCGCCCGGATGAGGTCGTCGATGCGCTTCTCCTCGTCGAGCCGGCCGACAAAGGCGATCGTGTCGCGGTCGGGCAGGCCGAAGCGTTCGCGCGCGGCGGCGCGCTCGGCCGGGCGCGGGTGGAAGCGGTCCAGGTCGATGCCGCAGGAGACGGCCTCGACCGGCCGGCTGAAGCCCTTGTCGCTGAGCAGCGCAGCCGCGCGCTCGGTGGGTGTGGTGACGTAGTCGGCCGCTTCGGCCACGCGGACCATGTCGCGCCAGGCCAGCGTGCCCACCGCGGTGTGCAGCCGGTCGGGGATGTGGGCGTGGGCGAAGAGGTTGTCGGGCATGAAGTGGTTGGTCAGCACGACGGCGGCGCCGGCCAGTTTGGCGCGCGACATCGCGGCCCGGCTGGCGGTGAAGTGGCTCTGGGCGTGCACGACGTGCGGCCGCAGGCGGTCGATGAGCCGCGTGAGGTGGCCGTTGATGCCCACCGGCAGCGTGGTGCGCATGGAGTCGTGCACCAGCACCGATACCGAGCGCAGGTAGTGCATGGTCACCCCCGAGCGGATGCTGATGCCGGGTTCGCCGGTCGGCGAGGCGCAGACCACGTGCACGTCGTGCCCGCGGGCGGCCAGTCCGGTGGCCAGGCGGTAGGTGAAGTAGGCCGCACCGTTGACGTCGGGCGGGTACGTGTCCGTCGCGATCAGGATACGGAGCCGGGCTTGTCCGCCGGACGCCTCACGGTGGGCGGTGCGGAGCAGTGCGCGCTGGCTCATCGGGGTCATCGGGACTCTCCTGAGTTCGTGCTCGTGGATGCTCGGGTACTGCCCGCCGCAGCGGGGTCGGGATCGGTGGCGGGAGATCCGGTTTCGGCCGCGGACGGGCGCGACG
This sequence comes from Streptomonospora sediminis, assembly GCF_054778995.1. Taxonomy (NCBI): domain Bacteria; kingdom Bacillati; phylum Actinomycetota; class Actinomycetes; order Streptosporangiales; family Nocardiopsidaceae; genus Streptomonospora; species Streptomonospora sediminis. Next base: position 104,948 of record NZ_BAAGYZ010000082.1, on the reverse strand, counting down.
CTTCGGGGTTGCGGTTGCGCGCCATGGCCAGGACGACGGTTCCGGCGATGGCCAGTGCCCCCGCGGCGGTGGCCAGCAGTTGGTCGGTTCCAGTGGCGGGCAGGCCTTCGCCCAGCAGCAGCGCGCCGATACCGGCACCGGTGATGGGGTCGACGACCAGCAGCGTGGCGTAAGCGGCCGCGAAATGGCCGGTGCGGTATGCGTTCTGCTGGAACAGCCCGCCGAACATGGCCACCGCAACGCACATCGGTGTCAGCCAGGTCAGCAGCGCCGCCGGGTCGGCCACCGCGTTGGCGGCCACGACACGGGCCAGCGCCGACGTGGTGCCCAGCGCCGCGCCGCCGACCGCGGCCAGCAGCAGCACCCGCGGCGTGGGCGGCACCCAGTGCGCGCCGATGTAGGCGGCCGCACCCAATGCCACCACCACCCCGGCCAGCGCCAGCCCGGTACCGGTCGACATCTGCGGGGTCTGCGCACTGTGCGGGAAAAGCAGCAGCAGCCCGGTCAGCCCGACCATCACGGCCGCGCCGGCGGCGATCTGGCGCATGTGCACCCGGCGGCGGTTGAACAGCGCCGAGAGGACGATGGCGAACAGCAGCCCGGTGACGCCGATGGGCTGGATGATCGTCAGCGGCGCGGCGCTCAGCGCGACCAGGTGCAGCGCCACACCGGCACCCGCACCCGCGGTGCCGATGACCCAGCGGGGGCGGCGGGCCAGGTGCACCAGGAACCCGACCGGGGCGACGCTGCGGCCGGGCGCGCGTATGGCGTCCCGCTCTTGCAGCGCTGATCCCAGAGCCATGCAGAACGCGCCCGCCAGGGCGATGAGTATGGACCACAAGATCACGCTCGTCGCGCCTCCCCATCATCGACGGCCGTTGCGGCGCCGGTCGGACGCCCCCTGCCTACCCGCTAGCCAATTACAAAGTGCTCGGCGGATCGAGGAAGTCACCACCCGAATCCGGGTAGTGCCACCCCTACCGCTCTACCGCACCCGCTGCGGATGCACACTGCCTCCCTCGGCTCCATCGGTGCCGCTGCCCGCCGACCGCGCCGTACGCGGATCCTGCCCCTTGGATATCCGCCCGATCTGTCCTGTCGCCCGCCGTACGGGGAATCAGGGGAAACATCTAGTCAAGAGTCGGTGACCGGATGCGGCCTTTCCCGGATCCCCTACCCGCGGGAATCACCGCCATGTCGGCCACCCCGCCCGCTGAGTGCCCGGAACCCGCCCGAATGGGGCCCGCGGAGCGACCGGGGCGATGCGCGAAACGGCGGAATCGGAGCGGCGGCGGTGCGGCCGGATGGACCGCCGAGCCCGCGGACACCTGGGTTCTTGGCCCGGTGCCCGGGTGCGGCCACCGGTGCGCACGGTGGCGGCGGTGCCGGTGAGCGGCCTGCACGGGGGCTTGGCCGGGCTGCGGACGATTCGCGGCGCACAGCCGGCCGAAACCAGCCCGAAACCCGGCTCGCGCCCGGTCGGCGCCGCGGCGCGCCGCGGCAACGGACGGCAATGCGTTTCCGGGGAAGCCGGGTTGCGTTTCCGCGGTTTTCCATCCAGTGCACTTGAAATGGATTCAATGGCGGTATGGGAATATGGGTGATTAGCCCGCCCGACCCATGAAGCGCCCCGCTCCGCTCCGTTGCGGTGGATACGCGGATATCCGATCAGCGGCCCTTCCGGCGCGAACCGCAGGCGCTGTATGGGGCACGGCACACTGGCACGGCAGGCACCAGCTCGGAGAAATCTGGGCTACAAATCACCTTAAGCAGCTAAAAACAGACAGCATATTCATGCGATGTCATGGTGATCCGATGAATCGCTCCACTCAAGGATTCCACCGGGTTACCGAATCAGCGGGCAACCTTTTCCAAGTTAATCGGCATTGTGCACTGACTTTCGGTGAACTCTGACCGAACATTCAATGACTGCGCTCCGTGTCCGTGCACCCGCGGGCAACTCGCCGCGTCCTCATGTGACCCGCGAGCGGGCGCACCACGCGCACCACGAGCACCACGAGCACCACGAGCACCACGCATCCAGCCGACGACCGAAGTCAGGACCGCACCCACTCGAAAGGCAAGGATCCGCATGCGTTTTTACCTGGCTCTCAGCTCGGCCGTCCCCGACGGCAGAGCGCCCATCCCGGAGCATGTCCTGGCGTCGGCGCGCACGCTGGCCCATCAGGTGCTCCCGTTGCCGGCCGAGACCCTGCGGCACACCTCCTGGCAGTCGCCCGCGGGCAACATCGCCCTGTTGGCGTGGACCAACGAACCCGACCACGAATGGCTGCCGCAACCGCTGAACCCGCTGGCCGCCGAAGAGGGCGTGCTCGGCTACAGCGGCTACCTGGCCGATCCCGGCGACCTTGAGACACTGCGCAGAATCCCCGGCGACCCCGGGCCGCGGGTCGACCACACCGGCGGAGCCTTCGGGGTGTTCCGCGCCACGCCCGCCGGCATCGACGCCGTCACCACCATCACCCGCAACGACCCGGTGTACTTCACCGAACGGGCACGGCTGCACGTCGTCGGCAACCGCGCGGCACTGGTCCACCTCGTCGCGCGTGCGGCCGAAGAGGGCCCCGACGCGCACCTGCCGCCCGCGCCCGATTACGACATCCCGCCGATGCAGGCACTGGTGCGCCACGGCTTCTACGTCACCGACCACACCCCCTTCCGGGGCACCTCGATCCTCACCGAGTGCAGCACGCTGCGCATCCGCGACGGCGCCGCCCGCACCGTCCGGCGCGACCTGCCCGAGCCCGAACCCGCCCCCAGCGGAACCCGGGCACGGCGGGCGCGGGTGACCGCACTCGCCGAGGCGCTGATGGAGTCGGTGCAGCCCGTGCGCAAGCACAACGAGGCGATCTCGCTGTCGCTCACCGGCGGGCGCGACAGCCGGCTGGTCGCCGCCCTGCTGCACGCGGCCGGCATTCCGTTCCGTGCCACCACGCGCGGTTTCGACGACCACCCCGACGTCATCCTGGCCCGGCAGATCTGTTCGCGGCTGGGTGTCACCGACCACCGGGTCACCCCGCCCGAGCGCGACGGCGAGGATGCGGTCGTCGCCGAGCACCCGCTGCCGCGCACCGCGCGGCTGCTGCGCATGACCGAGGGGATGAACTCGGCGTTCGAGAACGTCATCGCGCCCAAGGAGTTCCTGTTGGAGGCCCGCCTGTCCGGATCGGGCGGCGAGGCGCTGCGCGGCGGCTGGCTCAACGATCAGAAGAGCCTGGACCGCAAGTCGCTGCTGAAGAAGTTCGACACGATCACCCGGGCGCAGACCCCGATGATGACCGCGCAGGCCAACGCCGAGGGCGATCGGCTCTACGAGGCCTACACGTCGGAGTTCGACGATCTGGCGACCGGCCTGGACCGGATGTTCCTGCGGTTCCGCAGCGGCCGCTGGCTGCCCGGGTCCCGAACGGCGACGCTCATCGGCTTCTGCATGTACCACCCGTTCCTGGACCACCGGGTGCGGTGGGAGGCGATGCGGCTCTCGCCGAGCTGGCGCTGGTCGGAGGAGGTCATTTACCAACTCCTGCTGCACCTCGCGCCGGAACTGGCCCGCATGCCGGTGGCCGACCGCCCCTGGCGGTTCGACCAGCGGCGCATCCTCAACCCGATGGAGCGCAGGGCCCGCGGCCGGCGCAAGGCGCTCAAGCCCGCCACCACGGTGGGCGGGTTCGACTGGCGGAAGAAGCTCGGCCCCGAATACGTCGCGCCGATGCGCGAACGGATCCTGGACACCCCCGAGCTGTTCGAACTGGTCGACAAGGAAAAGACCGAGGCGTTCCTGCGCGAGGAACCGGTCCGGCGCACGGGCCAGACCTGGCACCTCTACTCCATGGCCGTTCTGCTCTCCAACGAATGGCTATCGCCCTCGTCGCCCGCAGCCGAGAACGCAGAGCGCATCCGCATTCCGATCCGGTAGGCCCCGGCGGCCTTCCGCGCCCGCACTCCCCCACCGTTCTCGCGGGCGGTGCGGGCGCGAAGGGCCGCCGGGGTGCGCGGTACCGTCCGGCTGCGGCCCCGGACTCCCGCGGACTCCTTCCGGCATGACACCATGGGGCGGCCATTGGTCTAGACCGGATGGGAGCACATCCGTGCCCGCACACACTCTGGTGCCGCGGCCGGCCGAACTGTCGGCCGGCACCTACGGCGGCCTCGTACTGAACACCTCGACGAGGATCGACGCCGATTCCGCCGCCCGCGGCACCGAGGTCTGGCTGCGGGCGGAACTGGGTGCCGCCACCGGCCTGCCGCTGTCCCGCGGCGACGGCCAAAGCGCCCAGATCCGGCTGAGTGTGGATCCCTCCGCCGGCCTGGGCGCCGAGGGCTACCGGCTCATCGTCGACGGCGAGGGCGCGCTGGTCGTCGGGCACGACGCGGCCGGGGTCTTCTACGGCGCCCAGACACTGCGCCAACTCCTGCCGCCCGCCGCATACCGCCGCGCACCGCTGGACGCCGCGGCGCAGGCCGCCCACGGCAACCGGGCCGCACCGGGCAACCAGGGCGCGCACTCGGCCCACTCGCCGGCCGCGGCGCAATGGACGCTGCCCAGCGTGCGCATCACCGACCGGCCGCGCTTCGGCTGGCGCGGATGCATGCTCGATGTCGCGCGGCACTTCATGCCCAAGCACGACGTGCTGCGCTTCATCGACCTGCTGGCTTTGCACAAGCTCAACGTGCTGCACCTGCACCTGACCGACGACCAGGGCTGGCGGGTCGAGATCAAGCGCTACCCGCGCCTGACCGAGGTCGGCGCCTGGCGCGCGGAGAGCCAGGTCGGCGCCGGGCGGCCGCCCGCCTTCAACGGCCGTCCGCACGGCGGTTTCTACACCCAGGACGACATCCGCGAGATCGTCGCCTATGCCGCCGCCCGGCACATCACCGTGGTACCCGAGGTCGACATTCCCGGACACTCCCAGGCCGCCATCGCCGCCTACCCCGAACTCGGCGAGGGCGAGCCGGTCGGTGTCGCCCGGAACTGGGGAATCATCGAGCACGTCCTCAACGTCGGGGACGCCACACTGGAGTTCTACCGCGGCGTCTTCGACGAGATCCTGGAGCTGTTCCCGAGCACCTACGTGTGCGTGGGCGGCGACGAGTGCCCCAAGAAGCAGTGGCGCGTCAGCGAGACCGCCCAACAGCGGATCCGCGAAGAGGGCCTCGCCGACGAGGACGAACTGCAGAGCTGGTTCATCCGGCAGTTCGACACCTACCTCGCCGAACGCGGCCGGCGCCTGCTCGGCTGGGACGAGATCCTCGACGGCGGCCTTGCGCCGGGCGCCACCGTGATGTCCTGGCGCGGCACCGAAGGCGGCATCGCCGCCGCACAAGCCGGCCACGACGTGGTGATGTGCCCGACCGCCACGTCCTACCTGGACTACCGGCAGTCGGACGGCGACGACGAGCCGATCCCGGTCGGCACCGTCCTGACCACGGCCGACGTCTACGCCGCCGATCCGGTGCCGGAGGAACTGGCAGGCGAAGCGGCCCAGCGGGTGCTGGGCGCCCAGGCCAATATCTGGACCGAGCACCTCGACACGCCCCGCTCGGTCGACTACATGGCCTTCCCCCGGCTGTCGGCCTTTGCCGAAGCGGTGTGGTCGGCGGGCCCGCGCGACCACGCCGAGTTCGAGCCCCGGCTGGAGCACCACCTCGGGCGCTTGGACGCCCTGGGCGTGGAGTACCGCCCGCTGTCGGGCCCCCGGCCCTGGCAGCGCCGCCCGGGAGTGCCGGGGCGTCCGCGCTCCGGTACCTGACCGGACCGCCGCACGCCCGGCCGCAGCCGGGGCCGCGGCCGCGGCCGGGCGTGCGGCGGATCAGGCCGCCGGGGACTTGCGGGCCGAGGTCTCCTCGGCGATCACCTCGCGGGCCGTGTCGGGGTGGTCGGAGATCAGACCGTCGACGCCCTTGCCGATGGCCGCGCGCATGTCGGCGGGTTCGTTGACGGTGTAGGTGTGCACCTGCATGCCGGCGTCGTGCACCTGCTCGACATAGTCGGCATCGAGATCGGTGTGGCTGGGATTTACCTGGTCGGCCCAGCGCGCGTAGTCGCCGAGTTCGGCTGCGGGGACCTTGCCCAGCAGACCGTGCGGCACCCGCGGCAGCAGGTCGTGCGAGCGGCGCATGGAAGCCCAGTCGAAGCTCTGGATCACCAGCCGCGGCCAGGCCCGCGCCGGGCCCGGGCGCAGCCAGTAGCGGTGCTCGCGCAGCTCCGCGGAGATCTCGGCTTCGATGCCCGGGTAAAGCGCGGGCGACTTGACCTCCAGGAGCAGGTTCAGCCGGTGGCGGCGCAGCCGCTGCAGCGCCTGCTCCAGTGTCGGCAGCCCTTCGCCGGCGAACTCGGCGCCGAACCAGGATCCGGCGTCGAGCCGCTGCAGTTCGGCAAGGGTGAAGTCGGCGACCGCGTAGGAGCCCCTGCCGGGGAACACCTCCTCGGCGTCGGTCGTGCGCTGCAGGTCGGTGTCGTGGATGATGACGAGTTCGCCGTCCTTGGTGCGCTGGACGTCCAGCTCGACAGTTGTGGCATCGAGCCGGTCGGCGGCGTCGATGGCCGCCAGCGTGTTCTCCGGCGCGTAGGCCGAGGCCCCGCGGTGTGCGACGTCGAGGACGTCGGGCACCTGCGCACCCGCTCCCGGGGCGGCCCCCGGCACGGCGGGGGACGCCGGCGCCGCCACTGCGGCGCCGCTGGTACCCACCACCGCCAGTGTCAGGGCCGCCGCGGCTAGCCCGAACCGTCGGAACATGTCACTCCCTCGTTCCCAGGTACATCACTGACCGTCCCACCCTGATCCCGGTCGGTTGCGGCCAGGTGTCGCGGAGAAGATCCGGCGGTGCAGTGCCCCGAAACTCCCCTGTGCGGCATTGCGCACCGGTGTCGCTTTTGCGACATGCGTACCGCGGAGTGTGCATGCTTGATTACACATCGTGCGATTTTATGGGGGCGGCGGCTGCAGGAGCGAACACGCGGCCACCCGACACGCTCGATGGTTCGGCGGAGGGGCCGGATCCGGCACCGGCGGAACCGGCGGGTCCGGAGGCGCGGTTGGTACCGGCGGGATTCAGCAGGACGCCGCGCGGCGGGCATTGCCCGCCGGCGGCCGGAGCGGGCCGGGTCCCGGCACGGCCGGGGCGCGGCCGCTCACACCTGCCAGGATCCCAGCAGCCCCAGCTCGGCGGCCTCGCGCACCGGATCGCCGGTGCTGCGCGATCCGTAGCTCATCAGCAGTTCCCGCGTGCGCAGCGCCGTGGCCGGGTCCAGGCCGGTGGCCAAGCGGGCCAGCCACCAGGGGTCGCTGCTGGTCAGCAGGTCCACAACGTCGTCGTAGTCGCCCTCGACCACGGCTGCGGTGGCCAGTAGCACGTTCAGGTAGCCGTATTGCGCCGCTCCCGTGGCGGCGTCGGTGCGCGCAGCCGCCCGGTGCAGTCCCGCGGCTGTGATAAAGGGGACGTCGCGCTCCACGCACGCGGTGATGAAGGCGCCGAGTTCGCGGGCGCTGGGCACGAGTTCGGACCGCGGGCCGCCGCAGCGGATCTTGGCTCCCAGCGGGCGCGCCCCGCTGAGGATGTCGATGGCTTCGAGCCAGTCGGGTTCGCGGACCGGTTCGAAGTAGACGACGCGGCCGGCGGCCCCGATCTCGCCGCTGCGGAAAAGCTCGGCCACCAGGCGGAGGTCGTCGGGGCGGGCCCGGGTCTCGTAGTGGGCGACCCGCACGCGGGAGTCGCGCTCGGGGACTTCCCCGGCCGTGCCCTCGGCGGTGTCGAGGATGAGGCCGACCTCGATCGGCTCGCTGCCGTTGAGCCTGTTGAGCAGCTCGGCCCAGCGGCCGATCGGGCACAGCAGCCGGTGCGACAGCATGGGGTGGCCGACAATGCCGTCCGAGCGGTGCCGCTCGACCGCCTGGACCACGGGCAGCGGCAGGTGGTCCGGCGGTGCGCCACGCCCCGTTGCAGGGTGGTGGCGGGAGGCGGCCTGCAGCGGGTGGCCGTCGGGCGGGCACAGGCCCGCGTCGTCGACGAGCCCGCGCAGCAGGATCTGCGCCGGGGTGTCCTCACCGGCCTGCACCGCATACCCCCCGTCGGATGCGCCGTATGCCCGGTGCCCCGTGTTCGTGCCCGGCCCGCCGGGAGCAGGGCCGACCGCGGCACCGCTGCCGGGGTGCCGCTGCAGCACCCTATCCTCCGGCCGTGCGCTGCTGCCCTCCATCGGCACCTCCTCCGTGCCGTGCGACCCGCTGCCCGCGCTGGAACCGAGCACCGGCGGTGCGGTTGTATGTGTCCTTCTACCCAGCTTTGCGGGCTGTCCTCCCCTTGCGTGGGATACGGGCGAAATACCCATGAAACGCGGGTTTCCTGGCTGTTTACGGGACCGGAGCCCGCGGTCTGCGCTCTTGCCAAAACGGCCGGGCACTGCTTACCTTGATCCAGAAGTCGATGGCCGCCGGGTTCTCTGCGGCGGCCTGGATACGGACCACAGGCAGGGCTGGTTTCGCTGGCTCCCCCTCCCTCAGTGACTTGCCCTGCGTCCTCTCCTGTGGAACGAGCCCAGCCACCCCCTCCCGGCTGGACTCATCCGACAGGAGTGAAGGGGCGGTGCCGGCGCGGCGCCGCCCCTTCTTTGTTCGGTGAGGCCCGGTGGAACCGGGCGGGCGCGGGCGACGCACCGACCCTGCAGAATTGCCCGGATTTCAACGCTGGGACCGGCATTTCTGCATGATCAGCAACGGGAACCCGCGGATCAGCCGTGGACGCGCACGACGCCTGCCATGTCCTCGGTGCGGACCTCGGTGATGCGCACGTCCAGCCCCGTCCGGGGCGCCTCGAGCATGCGCCCCTCGCCCAGGTAGATGGCGACGTGGGAGATGTAGTCGGGCGCCGTGGGGTCGGTGCGCCAGAAGATCAGGTCGCCGCGGCGGGCGTCGGCGTAGTCGACCTGCTCCCCGGCGAACCACTGGTCGTGGGTGACGCGCGGAACCGACACCCCGGCCTGGCCGAACGCCCACTGCACGAGCCCGGAGCAGTCGTAGCCGCCTTCGGACATCGACTCGCCGCCCCACACGTAAGGCACGCCGATCCGGGTCTTGGCCGCCTCGATCGCGGTATCGAGGGTCGCCGAGTCCAGCGCCTCGCCGGGCGCACCCGCGGGGCGGGGTTCGGGGTCCTCTGCGAGCAGCTGCAGCGACGCCTCGTCGCCGAGCGCATCCTCAAGCCGGTCGTGGAGATCCCACAGGTCGGCGTCCGGCGCCGAGACGATCAGCGCGTTGCCGCGGGGAAAGCCCAGGTCCTGGGCCAGCCCGCGGGAGACCAGCGCGTCGATGCCGGCGACGCCGGAGGTGGCGTGGGTCCACACCTCGCGGGTGACACCGCCGTTGGCGCCGGCCAGTTCGACGCTGCTGCCCACGTCCAACCCGCGCTGCTTGCCGACCTGGTCGGAGAGGGCGACGCGGCCCTCGGCGATGCCCTGCCAGATTTCGTCGGATTCGGCGGAGGGCTCGGGGGCGTAGTTGCGGAAGTCGGAGGGGTCGACACCCAGCACGGAGGTGCTCTTGCCGTCGATGTCGACCCGGGCGGCGTCGACGACCTCGGCCGACTCGACGCCGTTGAGACCGCGCACCTGGTCGATGCGGCGCTCGGGCACCGATTCGGGCAGGACGGCGAAGTATTCGCGGGAGCGGGCCGCATCGAAGTCGGCCACTTCGACCCCGCCGTCGAGTTCGCCGGTGTCGCCCACGGGCGGCGAGGCGCCGGGGCGCGAGGAGCCGGACGCCGGCGGGTTCTGCTGCGCAGCGCCGGCGGGTGCGGCCAGGTGCTCGCCGACGGGCGGGCGGTCCTGGACGTCGGGCGAGGGCGCCGCCCATGCCGGAGCGGCCCCGAAAGCGGTGAACGCGACCGCGAACGCCGCAGTCGTTCCCGCGCATGATCTCAACCGATGACGCACGTGTACCCTGCTTCCCTGCTCTCGCCTGCTGAACCCTGGCGCCCCGGACAGGGTCCACCCCGCCGATCGGATACAAGCATGCTGTTCCCCGGGTACCGATTTCAAGCGTCCGACACGTGAACGCGGCGTATTCAGGGGACATTGGCAAGGTCAGCGACGTGTAAGGCCGCCGGGCCGATTTCGCCGGCGCGTTCGCGGAACCACGGCGGCGCGGGCGGTGCTGCGGGAGGCGGGTTCAGGCGTCGGAGTAGCGGTCGACGATGGCGATGTCGAGCGGGAAGCGGACGGGGGTGTCGCCGAACATCATCGCCGCGGCTTCGTCGGCGGCGGCACGCAGGGTGTCGGCGGCGGGTTGGGCCAGCGAACGGGGAACGTGCAGCAGCAGTTCGTCGTGCTGGAAGAACACCATCTGCGCGCGGCCGTGTGCGGTGTCGAGTTCGGCGAGCCCCCGGCGCACGGCCGCCATCAGCACCAGCGCCCATTCGGCGGCGGTCGCCTGGATGACGAAGTTGCGGGTGAAGCGGCCGCGTTCGCGTGCGGCGCGCTCGCTGGGTGCCGCGGTGTGCTCGCCGGCCCCGCCGAACAGCCCGGATGCCGACCCCCACGCCGGAGGCGGGCAGGTGCGGCCCAGCCACGACCGGACCAGCCGGCCCTCCTCGCCGTCGCGCGCGGCGGAGTCGACGTACTCGACGGCCCGCGGATAGGACTGGCGCATCCGCGGCAGCAGTTGGGCCGCGTCGCCGCTGGTCTGGCCGTACATCGCGGCGAGCAGGGCGATCTTCGCGCGCTGGCGGTCGCCGCCGAATGAGTCGGCCAGGCTCGCGTAGAGGTCGTCGCTGCCGCCCGCCGCAGCGAGCCCGGAGTCGCCGGATACCGCGGCCAGGATGCGTGGCTCCAACTGGCCGGCATCGGCGCAGACGAGGGTCCAGTCGGGGTCGGCGACCACGGCGCGGCGCACGACCTTGGGAATCTGCAGGGCACCGCCGCCGCGGGTGGCCCAGCGGCCCGAGACCACCCCGCCCACGACGTAGTCGGTGCGGAACCGGCCGCGGGAGACCCAGTTGTCCAGCCAGGCCCAGCCGTGCGCGGAGTGCAGCCGCGCGAGTTCCTTGTAGCGCAGCAGCAGCGGTACGACCGGGTGGTCCACCCGCTCCAGCACCCAGGAGCGGGTGGAGGGGACCGGGTGGCCGATGGCCTCGAAGGCCCGCAGCAGCTGCGAGGGGGAATCGGGGTTGACGGTGCGGCCGAAGGCCTCGCAGATGCGGGCGGCGAGGTCGGCCAGCACCGGCGGGCGCGTACCGGCGGGCGGGCGCGGGCCCAGTTGCTCGGTGAGGACGGCGTCGTGGATGTCGGCGCGCCAGGGGACGCCTGCGTGGGCCATTTCGGCGGCGCCCAGTGCTCCGGCGGACTCCACGGCGGCCAGCAGTGCGAAGCGCCCGGGGTGGGGCAGCTCGGCGATGCGGCGCTGGTGGTCGGTGTAGACCTCGGTGAGCGCCTCGATCGGGTCGGCGTCGGGCGGCAGGGTGGAGCGGTCGGGTTCGAACAGGGTGGGCTGGGGATCGGCGCCCTCGCCGCCGGCGGGCGCGGGGTCGGCCGGGACCTCGCGGCCGTGCAGCCGCGCCCAGGCGGCGCCCAGCGAATGCGGCTCGCCGAAACGGCCGTGGTAGCCCAGCAGCAGCGCCTCCACCAGGGTGGTGTCGTGGCAGCGGGACATGCGCACCCCGCGGTCCAGCAGGGCGGGGTAGATCTGGGCGGTGTCGTCCAGGATCCAGCGGATGGGCGATCCGGGCCGCCCGCGGCTCTCGTGGTCGGCGACGGCGCCGGCGAGGTTGCCGACCCGCCACAGCGCACCGCCGGCACCGGCACCGTCCTCGGAGAGTTCGCGCAGGCGCCCGCCGCCTTCGGCCTCAGCCACCACCGCGATACGCATACCGGCCAGTCTGCTCCATGGTGCCCGCATTTCCCACCCGGCACGGCGGCACCGGCCCACGCTCGGGTGCAGACCAGCGCGGGCGGTCCCCGGTGGCGGGTCAGCTTCCGGGGCGGACCACGTTGTCCAGCGGCTCTCCGGCCGCCCAGCGCCGCAGCTGCGCGTCGACGAAGCGGCGGGCGCGCGGGTAGAAGGTGTCGGCGCCCCCGGCGACGTGCGGGGTGACGAAGACGCCCGGCGCCTCCCACAGCGGGTGGCCGGCGGGCAGCGGCTCCGGGTCGGTGACGTCGAGGGCCGCGCGCACCCGGCCCTTCTCGGCCAGCAGCGCGGCGGAGTCCAGCAGCGCGCCGCGGCCGACGTTGACCACCAGGGCGTCGTCGCGCAGCAGTGCCAGTTCCGCGGCTCCGATGAGGCCTTCGGTATCGGGCGTGTGCGGCGCGGTCAGCACCACGACCGAGGCCTCGGGCAGCAGCCGGTGCAGCTCGTCGATGCCGTGCACGCCCTGGTCGGGGCGGGCGCGGCGGGCCACCCGCACAACGTCGCACTCGTTGGGGGCGAGCCGTTCCTCCAGCGCCGCGCCGATGCTGCCGTAGCCGACGATGAGCACGCGGGAATCGGCCAGCGAGCGCGTGTAGTGCGGTTGCCAGCGCTGCGCGGCCTGGTCGGCGGCCCAGCGCGGCAGTTCCCGCTGCGCGGCGAGGATGAGCGCCAGGGCGTGTTCGGCGGTGCTCGCATCGTGCAGGCCGCGCCCGTTGCACAGCTCGACCCCGTCGGGCAGCTGCGCCAGCGCACGCTCGTAGCCGGCGGTGAGCAGTTGGACGACGCGCAGCCGCGGCATCCGCTCCATCAGGTCCAGGCGCTGTCCGCGGCCGTAGGGCACCACGTAGAAGGCGACTTGGGACAGGTCGGCGGCGGGCTCGCCCTCGCCGGCGAATACGTCGCCGACCATCCCCTCCGGCGCGTTGTCCAGGTTCTGCGCCCAGGGCACCAGCACGCGTTCGGCCATGTTCGGTGTCTCCTACTGCTCGTCGCTCTCGGCGCCGTCCCGGCCGGGCAGCGCCCGCTGTGCCCACTTTTAGCATCCCCGCCGGAACGTCCCGCGGCGCGGCTCCGCGCGCCGCCGCGTCACCCGGCCGGGCAGGCGGGCCGCATCAGCTCGTAGCAGGCGATGGCCGCCTCACGAGCGCACCCAACGGCCCCCGCCGTCCCGCGTGCTACGCACCGGCCCATTCCCCACCGGTGATCACAGCGCTGATGGCATCGCGCGAGGCCGTCAGGGCTTCGATGGACGCTTCGATGCGCGCCTGTTCGCGTTTGAGGTCGTCGACGGTGTCGCTGCAGACCGGGGCGAGACGGCCGGCGCGTTCGGCCAGGCAGGGCAGCACAATGCGAATGGTCGCGGTGCTGAGCCCGGCATCGAGGAGCCGGCGGATGCGCCGCGCGACCTCAACGTCGTGCTCGCTGTAGTCGCGGTACCCGGATGAGTTGCGCGCGGGCGCCAAGAGGCCCTGCTCCTCGTAGTACCGAAGGAGCCGGGAGGGGGTGCCGGTGCGGTCGGCGACCTCGGCAATACGCAAGTGACTCGCACCACTCTCTACCCACCGTTTTGCCTTCACATCAATGTGAATGTTGAGCATAGCAGCGTGAACGTTGAATTCTCTCCTTCCTCCACTGCCCGTACCAGACCTGTACTCATGCTGGCCGGGTTCGTACTGCTGGTGTTCTGCACGGGCACCGCCGAGTACCTGGTCGCCGGGGTTCTTCCGCAGCTCGCCGCCGATCTGTCAGTGAGCATCGCCACCGCCGGGCAGACCGTGACGGCGTATGCACTCGGGGTCGCGATCGGCGGCCTCATTGTCACAGTGCTCACCGCCCGACTGCCGCGGAAAGGCCTGGCCCTGGGTATGGGGGGCTTGTTCATCGCAGGCACCGTGGTGACCGCCCTCGCGCCGTCGTTCGCGTGGGTCATCGCCGGACGAGTGGTTTCGGCGTGCAGCCAGGCCACGCTCTTCGCCATCGGACTGACCACCGCGGCTGAAACGATGGGGCCGACGCGCCAGGGACAGGCGATCGCGATCATCAGCTCCGGGCTCACTGTCGCCACCGTGCTCGGGGTACCGCTGGGTACCTTGTTGGGAGGAAGCACGAGTTGGCGGATACCGTTCGTCGCCGTCGCGGCCGCCGCGACGCTCGGGGCGCTGCTGCTGGCCGCGGCCATGCCCCGAACACCCGCTCCGGCCACCGGCATCGGTGACGAGGTCCGCACGCTGCTGCGCGGGCCGGTGCTGCTGGCGGTGGCGACCACGGTGATCGGCTTCTCGGGAGTCAGCGTCGTCTACACCTACCTCGTGCCGCTGCTCACCGACGTGACCGGTATGGCCGCCGGTGTCATCCCCGCGCTGCTGCTGGCCTATGGTGCGGGTGGTTTCGCCGGCAACCTGATCGCCGGACGTCTTGCCGATCTCTCGCTCGGCAGGACCCTCGTCGGAGTGTTCCTCGCGCTGACCGTCGTCCTGGCTGCGTTCCCGCTGCTCGCCGGGGATCCGACACCGACGATCGGGCTGGTCCTGATCCTGGGCCTGCTCTCGACCGCGACGATCGCGCCCCTGCAGTCGCTCATACTCCGCCACGCCTCGACCGCGCCGACCCTGGCTCTGGCTGTCAACGTGGGAGCGTTCAACATGGCCAACGCGATCGGATCGGCTCTCGGGGGATTCGGCGTCGCCGCCGGGCTCCTGCGATGGGGTGGATTCGGCGGCGCGATGTTCGCGTTCCTCGGCCTGCTCCTCACCGCCCTAGCGTTCCGCGCCCCACAACCCGACAACATCTCTGCTGATGCCGATGCCGATACGACGGAGCGCAGTCTGTGAAGATCGCAGCAGCCCCGAGGTCCCGGCCATCATGAACCCGCTCTGCTGCTCAGGGCCTACCGCGTCGCGTAGAACGTCACCGCTGTTGCCGCTGCGACGTTGAGCGAGTCAACACCGGCCTCCATGGGGATCCTCACCCGCAGGTCGGCCTGCCCGGCAGTCCGAGGATCCACGCCCGCCGCCTCGGTGCCGAAGACCATCGCGATCGCCGGCAGATCTCGCTGCGCCAGGTCATCCAGTGTGATCGCGTCCTTTGACAACGTGAGAGCGACCGTCGTGTATCCGTGGGCTCCGAGCAGGTCGAGCGTCTCAGGCATCTTGCCGATACGTGTCCAGGGGACATTGAAGACGTTCCCCATACTCGTCTTGATCGCTCGCCGATAGAGCGGATCAGCGCACTCCGGAGTCACCAGGACCGCGTCGATGCCGAGGGCGGCCGCATTCCGGAACGCACTGCCAACGTTGGCGTGGTCCACCAGGTTCTCCAGGAGCGCGACCCGCGGTCGCCCGCTCGCCGAGTCCGCCGTTTTACATAACCCCACATTGGTGTGGTCGGGTACGTCCTCCGGGATGGCGATGCGGCGGGCGCCGTGCAGCACCTCGGCGACGCCGCGCAGCGGCCGGCGGTGGAAGGACGCGAGCGCGCCGCGGTGCACATCGAACCCGGTCAGGTCCTCGGCGACGGTGTCGTCGACCACGTAGACGGGGGCATCGACCGCGGCGGCCAGTCCCGAGAGCGTTTCGAGGCGGCGCCGGGTCAGCAGCAGCGAACGGGGTGTGTAGCCCGCGGTGAGGGCCCGCCGGATCACCTTGTCGCCTTCGGCCATGAACAGCCCGTGCTCGGCCTCGATGCTCTTGCGCAGGTTGGCGTCGCGCAGCCGGAAGTAGTCGGCCAGGCGCGTATCGCCGGGATCGGGCACCTCGATGACGTCCATGCCCACCGATTATCGGCGGCATCCGGCGGTGTTTCGGACGGGGGTCCGGGGCCGTGACCGGGCACGGCGGCCGGCCGGGCGTGGTAGCGGCGGCCGGCGGCCATCGGGCGCCGGTATCAGCCCAGCGGTGCGGTTACCGGCCGGAGCCGTTGCCAGCGGGCCTCCTGGCAGGAGTCGGACCGGTCGACCGTGGTGTCGACCCGCTCGCCTTCCCAGGTTCCGGTGATGACCGCCTCTTGGGGGCCGTACTCCTTCTCCGTGCACACCGCGCCTTCGGCTACCTCGGCGAAGGGGTTTTCGGGCGTGCCTTCGGCGGTGCCTGCAGCCCATTCGGCGGCGACTCGCGCGGTTTCGGCGCAGGCGCCGGGGTCGGACTTGGGATCGCCTTCGCAGGTGAGGTTCTGCACGTAGGCGCGGCCCTGGTCGACGACCTGGATGTGGAGTTCGCCCACCGGCGCATCCGGGGTCGGGCCGAGGCTGCTGACCGCGTTGACCGCGGATTCGGCGGCCGGCGCGGGTTCGGGCGCCAGCAGTGAGCCGCCCACGGCCACGCCGTAGGAGAGGGCTCCACCGAGGCAGAGTGCCCCGAGGACCGCGGTCCCGGCGGGGCCGATCCATCCTCGGCGCGGGTTCAGCTTCACCATAGCCGCCACTCTAGGGAGTCGATTTACTACGCAGGGCAATGACGGGGAAAGATCCCCATGTCGCCCCTTCTTCCCGCGAATACCCCCGAAGGCGCGCTTTGCACCGGTTGAGGGAACCCGGGCACAGCGGCGATCGGGAAGCAATCCGGCCGCATGGGCGCGCACACCGCAAGATACCGGTCTGAGCCGAGTACGCATAATAGCCACGCTCGGTAAGAGTGGCCATGCCGGGCGTATGGTTCGATCCCATTGCGAATGTGGCGCTTCTCTCCCGCATTACCAACCAGTAGGGTCGCGGCCAAGCACCCGCTGCACCCCCGGAGGCCACGTGCCCAACGGCCGACACCGCCAGACCTCGCGCACCCGCACCGCGCTGACCTCCCCCCTGGGGTTCACCGCTGCGGTGGTCGCACTGATCGCCGCGCTGAGCGCCGCCGTCCCGGTCGCCGTGCGCTTCGCCGACTGCGCCGAAACCCGCTACCTGCGGGTGGCCGCGGCACTGAGCATCGCGCCGGTACTGCAGCAGGCCGCCGACCGGTTCAACGAGGGCGACCGCGAATACTCCGGGAACTGCGTGTTCGCCCAGGCCGCCGAGGTGCCGCCGCACCTGGTCATGACCGAGTTGTCCGGCGGGCGCACCGGCCGTTCGACCATCGCGCCCGACGTGTGGGTGCCGGAGTCCTCCGCCTGGGTCGAGCTCGCCCGGGTCTCTGAAGCTGGCGCGCGCACGATCGGGACCGATCCGCGCTCTGCGGCCTCCACCCCGGTGGTCATCGCCGCGCCCGCCGACACCCCCGGACTGCCGGCGCCCTCCTCCGCCCGCTGGCAGATGCTGCTGCCCGAGGAGCGCCCCGGCGAGCGCCCGCTGGTGATGGTCGACCCCAACCGCGGCGCCGCGGGCATGACCGCGATGCACGCCATACGCCGGCACCTGGGCGGCGGCGACGAGGCCGACACGGCCATGACCGCGTTCGTCCGCGACGCCCAGCCCGACACCGCCTTCGGCGCGGTCGACCCGGCCGGCGTCTACCCGGTGCCCTCGGGCCGCGCCCCGTTGGCCGTGCTCCCCGAGCAGGCGGTGATCAGGTACAACGAAACCGGTCCCGAAACGGCACTGCAGGCGCTGTACCCGCGGGAGGGAACGGTGAGCCTGGACTACCCCTACGTGCTGACCAGCGGCGACCCGGACATGCGCGCCGCGGCCGAGGACCTGTGGTCGGTCCTGCGCAGCGGACCCTACCGGCAGCGGCTGCGCGAGCTGGGCTTCCGCGAACCCGACGGCACGGCCGCGGCTCCGCTGCTGGGCAGCGAAGGCATCGTCGCCGAACCGCCGCAGACCCACCGGGAACTGACCGGCGACGCGCTGCTGTCGTCGGTCGAGGACTGGAACCGGCTGTCGATGCCCTCGCGTTCCCTGGTGCTGGCCGACGTCTCGCGCCATATGCGCGCCGGCATCGATGGGGGCGGCACGCGCCTGGATGTCACCCGCGACGCCGCGCTGCTGGGGTTGTCGCTGTTCCCGGACAGCACCGAACTCGGGCTGTGGCTGCTCTCCGAAGAGCTGGGCGGATCCGGGCGCGAGGAGGTCGAGGGGCCGGCCGAGCTGGGCAGCGCCGACACGGGGTCGGGCACGACCCGGCGCGAGGAACTGCAGGGGATCGCCGAGGGCATCGAGGTCGAAGGCGGCGGATCGCGGCTGTACGACAACATTCTCGCCGCCTACGACACCGTTTCCGGCTCCTACCGCGAGGACCGGATCAACAGCGTCATCGTGCTGACCGCCGGAAGAGACGGGGGCTCCAGCCGGATCTCCCGCGGGGAGCTGGTCGCCGAGCTGCAGGACCGCTTCGATCCCGAACGCCCAGTGACACTGTTCATCATCGCTTTCGGCGACCAGGCCGACCGCGCCGCACTGTCCGACATCGCCGCCGCGACCAGCGGAACCCTCTCGGTCACCGACGACCCCGACGAGATCGGCGACATCTTCCTCAGCTCGATCTCGCGCCGGCTGTGCGTTCCGGACTGCGAGCGGTGACGGGCCGGCCGCGCAGTGCACTGCTTCCGAGGTACCGCCCGGACCGACCCGGCCACCAAGATTGTCACGATCGCATAACGGTGTTACTTCCGGTATCACCCCGGCATCGCCGCGCCCCTCCGTCCGCAGCGACACCGCGAACCCCGGACTCACCGGGAGTTCGCCGCCGACCCCATGATCATCCCGCACCCGGATACGGAGTGGTCATCCTTTAGACGGTCTTTAACCCGTAATGCGGAGTTCAGTACCGTTCTCCACACCTGCCCCCAGGTACAGACCCCGTGAGGAAGATTTTGGGACGCCACCGCGGAAACCCCGAAGACGGCGCGGACCACCCGGACCACTCCGATGGCCCGGACCGCCGGACCCGCAGCCGCGACCACCGGCCGGCCGGCCGCAGCCGGCGCAGACGCCGGCGCGGACGGGCCGTCCTTGCGTTCTCCACCGCCTTCGTGCTCATCATCGGCCTCGGTGCCACCGGCTGGTACGTCGTGCAGACCCGGGGAGGCTGCGGCGGGGAGGAGGTCCCCCTGACCGTCGCCGCCAGCCCGGAAATCGCTCCGGCTCTCAAGAAGGCCGCCGCCCGGTTCAACGAGAACAACGAGGGCGTCGAAGGCCGCTGCGTGCAGGCCGAGGTTCGCGCCGCCGAGTCCGCCGGCGTCACCTACGGCATCACCGGTTCGGGACCGTCTTCCGGCGGGACCGAGTCCGACGTGTGGATCCCCGACTCCTCCCTGTGGTCCAACCTCGTCAGGGAGGACTCGGGCGACGCCGCATTCACCGACACCGGCACCTCGGTGGCCGCTTCGCCGCTGGTCCTGACACGCCCGGCCGAAGCCGAGGCGGCAGGTGACCAGCCCTCCTGGCAGTCGCTCGTGCCCACCGCGGCACCGGCCGCGGACTCCGGCGGCTCCGAGGATCCGCAGGTGCAGCTCGTCGATCCCGTACGCAGCTCCTCGGGCATGGCCACGCTCGCTCTCGTGGCCGGCGCCATCGGCCAGGAGCAAAAGAAGGAAAGCGGGCCCCAGCTCGTCGCCGCGCTGCAGGCCCTGCAGCGCAATGTCGCGCCCGACCAGCAGGCGGCCTTCACCGAGCTCGCCGAGCACCCCGGCGCCTCCAGCATGCTGGTCCTCTCCGAGCAGGCGGCCTGGCGGTACAACCAGGACCACAGCGGCGCCCCGGCGCAGATCAGCTACCCCGAAGGGGGCACCTACACGCTGGACTACCCCTACATCGACCGCAGCACCGACCCGGTCGTCTCACAGGCGGCCGACCTGTTCCGCAAAGAGCTGACCCGCAAGCGTTCCAAGCGGCTGCTGCTCCAGGACGGATTCCGCACCCCCGGCGGCGACGCCGACCCGCAGGTGCTCACCGCGGACTCCGGATTCAACAAGACGGCGCCCCAGGACCTGCCCACCCCCTCCACCAATGACGTGCAGCGGCTCACCCAGGCCTGGAACCGGCTCAGCCTCGACTCGCGGCTGCTGACCGTCGTCGACGTCTCGGGCTCCATGCTGCAATCCGTGCCCGGGACCGGCATGAACCGCATGCAGATCACCGCGGCGGCCGCCACCCAGGGGCTCGACCTGTTCCCCGAGGACGCCGAGCACGGGCTGTGGCGCTTCTCCGTGGGCATCAACGACGGGCTCGACTACGAGGAGCTGCTGCCGGTGCGCGAGCTGACTGCAGAAGCCGAGGACGGCGCGACGCAGAAGGAAGCGATCGCCGCCGCGCTCGGCTCCATGCAGCCCGTGCCCGACGGCGACACCGGCCTCTACGACACCTACCTCGCCGCGTACCGGCAGATGTCGCGCACCTACAAGGACGACCGGGTCAACTCCATCCTGATGCTGACCGACGGCAACAACGACGACGCCGACAGCATCAGCCTGGACAAGCTGATCGCGAAACTGGAGGAGGAATCCTCCCCGGTCCGGCCGATCCCGATCTTCACCATCGCTTTCGGTCCCGACATCGACCCCAAGCCGCTGCAGCGGATCGCCGACACGACCGGCGGCGCCGCATACACCACCGAGGACCCCACCGAGATCGGCGACATCTTCCTCAAGGCGTTCTCCCACCGGCTCGACACCGGCGGCGACTGAGCCCGGCCGGCCCCCTGCCAAGCACCGTCCGGCCGTGCCCGGCAGGGGCCGCGTGCAGCCGGGCCCGGGGGCGGGAGACCGGGGATCAATCCGGACGGATAGATCACCCTTTCCCCTCGCTTACCCCCTATGGACTTAGGCCTCCACTTCACGTACTCAAAGGGGGTCGGAACGCGCGGGAGTGGTGAGAGGTGGCTGCAGTGGTCAACGCATGGATGCCGGGCGCCAAACGAGTCCCCTGCACATCCCCGCAAGGAGCGCATCTTGCGGGCGGGGCGCCGCGCGCCGTATGGCTGACGACGGAATCGGATCCCACTGCCCTGACGGCCCGCTCGGTGGCGCAGCGCCTCGTCGGCGACGGGCGCACCGGACACCTCGTGTGGAACCCCCGAACCGGCGAGACCGTGCAGCTGCTCCCGGCCACGGCGCCGGCCGGAGGCGAACTCACCGCGGGGACCCCCGACCGGGCCTGCGAGGGACGCGTGTGCGTTGTCATCCGGGTGATCGGATGGTCCCATTCCCCCTTCACCGAATCACCGCTGCGGGAGCTGGACCCGATCCTGCACTGGCTGGACTCCTGGGAGATCCCGCGCCGCTGGCCGGCCGGCGCTCCGCCCGCCGCACTGCCGGCCCCGCACCAACGGGCCTCCTGCGAGCGGTTATGGGCGCGCGGCGGCCACTTCGGCCACTCCCAGGTGCCCGGTACGCAGTCGAGCACGCCTGGGGCGATCTCTCCGCAACTGCTGCTCGGCATCCCCCAGCAGTCCGGCCGCCCGCGGCCCGCAGCCGCCCCGCAGCCGCCGGCGCTGCCCCCGGTGGAGCGCGCCTCCGACACCGAGCTCCGCTACGCGGCGGCGGCGAGCGCCTAGGACATGTCGCCAGGATCGATGTCCCGGATGGACCGGTTTCGCCGGCGCCGCACCACCGACCGGACAACCCCGGTACTGCAACGCCGGTTACCCCAGGTACATGAGCCCCGCACGGGGCCGCAGGGCGGGGGACGGCCGGTCGGTGCCGGTCCGCGCACCCTTTAGTCTGTCGGCCATGGGTGGATCGATCGAGCCAGGCTGGTACGCGGATCCGCACGGCGGGCAGGACCTCCTCCGCTGGTGGAACGGCGACGAGTGGACGCAGCACGTACGTTCCCTATCCGAACTCCAGGCGGTGCCCGCTCCGGCCGCGGACGGGGATACGGACGGCGAGGCGACCGCGGACCTGAGCGGGGCGGCGGCCGAGGCGGATGCCGAGGCCACTGCGCCCGGCCTCGGCGGCGCCGCGCCTGCAGACGGCCCGCAGGTGGGCGACGAACCCAGCACCATGCGCATCGCCCCTGACCAGCGACCGGGTGCGGCTGCCGGCGGCCCCGGCTCTGCGATCGGCGACGAGCCCAGCACCATGCGCATGTCCCCGGGGCAGCAACCCGGGCCGCCTCCGGGCGGCGGCAACGCCGAGCCCGCGGGCGGCTTCGCCGACGGCGCCACGATGCGGGCCGAACCGGGCCGGTGGCCCGGCTCCGCACCCGCCGGCCCCGGGATCGGCGACGAGCCCAGCACCATGCGTATCGGCTCCGCGGCCGCATCCGGCCAATCCCCACCGCCTCGGGACGTTCCCGCCCCCGGCGACGAAGACGAACCCACTGACGACCTGCACGGCGCCATCCCCGACGCCACCGCACGCTTCACCCCGCAGACTCCCCCCGCACCCCCCGGCGGCCACGACCCCGCCGACGAAGACGAACCCACCGACGACCTGCACGGCGCCATCCCCGACGCCACCGCACGCTTCACCCCGCAGACTCCCCCCGCACCCCCCGGCGGCCACGACCCCGCCGACGACGAACCAACGGACGACGTGCTGGGCGGCGGCCCGGCGGCCGGCTCGACCATGCACATCGGGCCCCGCGAGGGCGGTGCCGAGTCCACCGCCGACCTCGCCAGCGGCGGACAGCGTCCGTCCGCGGGCAGCGGGCAGGGGGGCGGTGCGCCCCAGACCGCGGTGTTCAACCCCGGCGACCCCGGCATGACCCTGAACGCGGGAGCGGGTGCGGTCGGCGGCGCCGGGGCCTACGGCGCTGAAGCCGCCGCGCAGCCTGGCGATTCCGACTCCGAGGAGGAGCGGCAGCGCAAGTTCAGCCTGAACAAGCTGCTCGGCGACCTCAAGGAGGGCTGGTCGGAGATCTCCGAGGAGCGCAAGCAGCGCCAGGAGGAGCAACGCAAGCAGGCCGAGGAAGAGGCCCGCAAACGCGCCGAGGAGCAGGCCAAACGGGCTGAAGAGGAGAACGCCCGGCGGGCCGCCGAAGCACAGCAGGCGGCGCAGCGCCCGGCAGAGGAAGCACCGAAGGCACCCGGAACGGGCGGGGCCGCCGGTGCGGGCGCCCCCGGCGGGCCGGGGGCCGCTGCCGACCGGCCGGCCGAGCGTCCCGAGTCGGGACCGCAAGTTCCGCCGTCCGGCCCGCAGGCGCCCTACGACCCCAACGCCGCGCAGCGCTACACACCCAGCGGCGGCCGCCCCGCCCCCGGCTACCCGCCCGCCGCGCCGCAGCAGCAACCACCGCAGCCGCCAGGCCCCCCGCGGGACTACGGACCGCCCCCGGGCTACCCGCCGCAACCGGGCTACGGCGCCAACGCCGCGCCGGGCGCATACCCGCCGCCGGGTGGGCCGCCCGCCCCTTACTACGGCCAGCAGCCGCCGCCCGGACCGGCGCCGGAGAAACGCCGCGGCAAGAAGAAGCGGGGCTCGGAGCCGCCGATGCCGCAGGGCTATCCCAGCGGGCCCCAACCGGGCGGATACCCGCCGCACGCCGGCCGGCCGCCGCAGCCGCCCGGCCCGGGTTACCAGGCCGGGCCCGGCGGCGGCCCGCAGCAGTGGGGCCCGCCCGCCGGCGGCCAAAGCCCGTGGGGCGGTGGAGGCGGTGGCGGTCGGCCCGCGCCCGGCCCCGCGCCGCAGCAGCCCCGCCAACGCAAGAAAAAGAAGAGCGGATGCGGCGGCTGCCTGGGCTGCTTCATGTTCGTGCTGCTGCTTTTGGTGGGAGGCGTGGGCCTCGCCGCCTACCTGGAGTTCTCGGACACCTACAACTTCATGGAACAGTTGATCGGCATCGACCTGTAGCCGCGGGCGGGCCCCTTGCGGTGCTTTGCGCACCCGGCAAAGGGCTTCCCGGGCGTACGCGGCACGATCACCGCGGTCGACCGCAGGGCGGAACGGCTTAAGCTGGCCGGTATGAATGACTGCTTGGTGTGGATCGACTGCGAGATGACGGGGCTCGACCTCGAACACGACGCGCTGATCGAGGTGGCCTGTCTGATCACCGACGGCGAGCTGAACCAGCTCGACGAGGGCGTCGATGTCGTCATCAAGCCGCCGCGGGCCGCGCTGGACCAGATGGGCGAGTTCGTAACGCAGATGCACACCGATTCGGGTCTGCTCGACGCGCTCGACGGCGGGGTCTCGCTCCAGGAGGCCGAGGACCTCGTGCTGGAGCACATCCGGCGCTACGTCGCCGATCCGAAGAAGGTGCCGCTGTGCGGCAACTCCATCGCCACCGACCGGCTCTTCCTCGCCCGCGACATGCCCCGGATCGACGATTTCCTGCACTACCGCATGGTTGATGTCTCCAGCATCAAGGAGCTGCTGCGGCGCTGGTACCCGCGCATCTACTACGCCAGCCCGGACAAGCACGGCGGCCACCGGGCACTCGCCGACATCACCGAAAGCATCCGCGAGCTGCGGTATTACCGCGCCGCGGCCTTTGTCGCGCCGCCCGGACCCGACAGCGCGACCGCCCGCTCCATCGCCGCCGACGTCGTCGCCGGGGGCACGGGCCGCCCGCGCCAGCCGGCCGACCGCTCCCCCGGATCGGAAAACTGATCGGAGCACCCCCGCACATCCGCTAGAATCATCTTGGAGCGCAGGCACGGGCACATCCCGGGCCCGCGGCCATGGTGGGTGTAGCTCAGTTGGCAGAGCACTTGGTTGTGGTCCAAGAAGTCGGGGGTTCAAGTCCCCTCACTCACCCGGGTATCGGCCCCGCGTCCACGGTTCAGACCGTGGCGCGGGGCCTTTTTGCGCTCGGACTCCGGGCGCGGCGCCGCGCCGCAGCGCCCGTGTGCCGCGGCCGGCGAACCGGCTATCCGCCCGCTCCCAGCGGGCTCCGCTCCGCACCGGGCACCCCAGCCTCCGCACGCCGGTTTTCCACAGCCGCCGGATTCTCCTAGGCACGGGGCGGCAGTGCTTGGTTACGATACAAACGCGATGGGGGTTCGTGCGGAACTCCGCAGCCTGCGGCAACCGGGCCGGCGGCCACCCGCACTCCCCCATCCATCGCCGGGTGCACCGCCGCACCCGCGCGCAGCGCCTACCCGAGGAGCCCCCCATGCCCGATACCCGCCGAACACCGCCGGCGCCCGAGCCCGCCCCCGCTGCACCCCCTGCAGCCGCCGCGCCGCCCGCACCCTGAACCGGTCCGCGGATCCGCAGGTCCGGACGCCACCCGAGAGAACACCGCCGTTCGGCCCGGCAAAGAGCGGGTGCAAATCAGGGGAACGAAAACCGCACAGGTGCGGCTCTACTCACCTTTTTCCGCTCGCGCACGATGGCCAATGACCGCAAATCGAATCGCGCGGGACCGCCGGACCAAGGGCCGCGATCATTTCCGCTGCAGGCCCGCCCTGGTCATGCTCAGCTCCGGCCGCACTACGGGCTTCCCGCGCCCCGGAACCGCCAATGCAACAAGAGAGCGGACTCCAACCCCATTGATCAGACGCGCACCGTTACCATATGCCAGGACAGTGCCGCTTGCCCCTTCACTGTCCCCCCGCAGCAGAAAAGCCGATCTCCGGCCGCAGCAATGCCAGCCCACCTCCGGGAGCCTGCCACGTGAGCCATGACCAGCCCAGGTCCGCAAGCGTTGTCGCCCTCCTCGCCGACATCCCCAGCACGGGGCACCTCGGCGGGGTGCAGGCGCAGCGCTTCACCCTGGACGGCCATGACCCGGCGGAACGGTCCGGCGCCTTCGTCGACTACGCCCGCTACCACGCGGCCCAGGGCACCAAGGTGGTCGCGCTCTACCCGAACTGGCGCGGCGAACACCCGCGGCGCGCCGTCGCCTTCGCGCGCGGCGCCCTGCGCGAGGACTCCATCGCGGCCGTCGGCCTGGACCTGTCGCCGCTGGCGCTGTCCCTTGTCGCCGACCAACTCGCCTACCTCTGCCCCTACCTGCCGGCCGGCATGATCGCCGGCCTGGCCGGCGAACTCCCCCGCCACACCCTGGCCGGCGGATGGCTGCGCAATGTCGCCAACCTCGCCACGATCCCCATATCGGTGCCCCAGCACCTGGGCTCGTTCGCCCCCGGTGTCACCTACCTCGCGCTGTGCTCGCCGGTGCCGCAGGTGGGGCGCATGCCAAAGGCCGACCTCGCGGCCCATCTGCCGTTCCGGCCCCCGGAACCCGTGCAGGTGCTGCTCTCCAGCGGCGGCAGCACCGACCCTTCCGGCTTCGAGGAACAGTTCCTGCCTGCGCTGCAGGCGGTGGCGGCGCGCCGCCTGCCCGCCCAGCCGCTCGGACCGCTCTACTGGGGGTCACCGCGATATGTCGAGTTCGTGGCCTTCAGCGCCCACCCCCGCGCCTTGACCGAACCCGCCCGGTCGGTGCGGCCGGGAACCTGCGCGTGGTGCGGCGAACCCACCGTCACCCAGGTGTGCCGCTTCTGCGGCGCCGCGAACTCCGTACCGGCCCAGCGTCCCCGCACCGGCGGCAACCCGGCCATCGCACCTGCACCTGCACCGGTGCCGCGGCCGCAGCCGGCCGCACCGGCCCGCCCGGCCCCAGCCGATCCCGCCGCGCATCCGGCCCGGTCGGCCCAGCCCACCGGGCCCCCGCCTGCGGCACCCGCGCAGCAGCCGCAGCCCGCTCCCGGCGAACCCGCACGGCCGCGGCGGCCGCGGCGCCCCGAACCCGTCGAGGACGAGGACCTGCCGGTGCCCCAAGCGCTGCCGCCGCTGCCCGAGAACCCCGACGGCCCGCCGGCTCCGTCCGCCTCCTCGGGCTCCGCTCCGCCGAGCGCCCACACGCCGCAACCGCCGCCCGCCTCCGGGCCGCAGGCGGCCGCCGCACGGCCACTGCCGGCCCTGCCGCCGGCCGGCGGTCCCGCCCCGGACCCGCCGACCGACTCCGGACCGCAGCACCCCGCGCCCCCCGACGACCGCACCGGCGATACGCGGCGGGCGCAGGGCGTCTTCGTCCCCCGTGCCCCCGAATGAGCGCCCCGGGCCGCCCCGCCCCGGCGCCGAGAGATCCGCAGCGGCCTTCCGGCCCCCCGTCCGCTTAGAAACGGAGCGCCATGAACCCTCGTCAACGGCGCGGCATCCTGCTCATGATCATCGCCACCATCGGCGGTGTCGCCGTGTTCCTCGGGGTGGTCGCCTACGTCAGCGACCTCAACAGCGAACTCGGCACCTCCCGCACGACTCTGCGCCTGACCCAGAACGTGGAGCCCTACGAGGAGATCACTCCGCAGATGCTGGAGGAGTACGAGGTCCCCGCGCGCTTCTTCGACCCCGAAACCTTCATCGGCGACTTCGGCGAGATCAGCGATGAGGTGGGCAGACTGCCGGTCGCCTCCAGCGCGCTGCGCAAGGGCGAACTCCTGCAGAGCAGCATGGTGATCGCAGCGCCCGACCTCCAAGAGGGCGAACGCGAGATCGCGATCATGGTCGACGCCGAAACCGGCGTGGCCGGCAAGGTCGGCCGCCAGTCGCGGGTCGACATCTACGCCACCTTCAACCCCGGCGAGGGCCAGCAGCAGGCGTGCGCCTACCGGGTGCTGACCAACATCGAGATCCTCGACATCGGCGACACCGGGTCGACCATCGACGAAACCACCGGCGATACCAACAGCGTCGTACCGGTGACCTTCCGGCTCACCCCCGACCAGGCGCTGAACCTCACCTATGCCGAGTCCTTCTCCACCAGCCTGCGTCTGGCCGGAGTCAGCCCCCAGGGCGGAGGCGACCCCGGCAACGTCCAGTTCTGCGCCGAGGACCAGCTCGAGCAGATCGAGGCCCAGTCCGACCAGCAGGCGCAGTCGGGCAGCGGGCAGACCGAGCAGCCCGAACAGGGCGAGGACAACTGATGAGCAACTACCAGGTCATGCTCGGCGTCCCCTCGCCAGATCTTGAGGACTCGCTGCGCGGGCGCTTCGACGAGCTCCTGGAAACCGAGGTCGTGGGCGTGCACCACACCTCGCAGGAGGTCAACGACAGCGTCAGCGGCATGCCCACCCTCGACGTCGTCCTCGTCCACGAGCGGCTGGGGCCGCTGCCGGTCTTCGAGCTGATCCGCGACCTCTCCCGCAACCGCCCCCAGCTCGCCGTTATCCTCATCGTCGACGAGGCCGATGCCGACACCTTCACCAACGCCATGGAGGCCGGCGCACGCAGTGTGCTGCCGGCGCACGCCACCACCGAACAGATCGGCCAGCGGGTCACCGCAGCGGCCGACTGGTCCCGCACGCTGCGGCGGCACCTGGAGGCGGCCTCCCTCGACGTCCCGATGGACGGCCGCAAAGGGACCATCGTCACCTTCAGCGGCGCCAAGGGCGGGGTGGGCACCACCACCAGCACCATCCACGTGGCGCGCGCCGCGGCCCGCTCGGGCAAGATGGTGTGCCTCGTCGACCTCGACCTGCAGTCGGGCGACGTTCCCGGCTACTTCGACATCAAGCACCGGCGCAGCATCGCCGACCTCGTCGAGGCCGCGGACGACATCAGCGCCTCCATGCTCGCCGATACCCTCTACGTCCACCCCGAGGGCTTGCACATCCTGCTCGCGCCCAACGACGGCGAGCGGGGCGAGGACGTCACCGCGCGCGCCGCCCGCCAGATCCTGGGGGCGCTGCGGTCGCGCTACGACCTCGTCCTGGTCGACTGCGGCACCGCGACCACCGAGGCCACCGCCATGGCGGTCGAACTCGCCGAAACCGCGGTGCTGCTGGTCACCCCCGATCTGCCCGCGCTGCGGGCGGCCCAGCGCATCGTCGCGATGTGGGGGCGGCTGCAGATCCGCGACTCCCGCAACGCCACCGCGCTGCTGATGCGCCACAGCCGCAAGAACGAGATCCAGCCGGACTTCGCCCGCAAGCTGCTGGCCACCCCCATGCTGCGCACTGCGGTGCCGGCCGCCTACCGGGCGGTCGAGGAAGCCTCCAACACCGGCAACCCGGCCCGTCTCACCGACGAAACCCTGCTGCGCTCCTTCGCCCAGATCGCGAGCGAACTCGGCCTGCTGCACGGACCCGAGTCCCCTTACGACCGCGACCCCGCGGCCGGCGGCGACCCCGCCCACTTCGCCGCACCCGGCGCCGCCGACACCGGTCCCGAACCCGCCGCCCCGCGCGATCGCCGATCCCGGGCCTGGCGCCGGCGCGGCGACTCCGGGGCGCTGTTCGTGGAGTTCTCCGCCACCCTGCCGTTCGTCGGGCTGGCGCTGCTGCTGACCTGGCAGGTTCTGCTGGTGGGACTGACCGGCATGTACGCCGCGCACGCCGCCAACGAGGGTGCGCGCCAGGCGGCGATCGACGTCTCCGACACCGAGGCCATCACCGATCAGGCCGCCAAACGTGTCAGCCCGCCCTGGAACGACGAAGGTACGTTCACCGCCGAGGTGATCGGCACGGATGCCGGGCGGGCCGTCCAGGTCAGCATCGCCACACCGGTGTTTCTGCCGGGCATCGACGGCCCGTGGAACATCAGCAGCCAAGCGCTGATCGTCCCCGAGGATTCCGGCGATCCCGACCCCGCCGCCGACCCGTCCGTTCCCGCACAGACCGACGGTGCCTGAGCCATCCGGGGAGGTGAGCACCCATGCGCCCGCGCAGGTATGACACCCGCGGGCCCGCCCGTGCGGCGCGCCCGCGGCGCCGGGCCGGCCGGGGCGACCACGGTTCGCAGATCCTGGAGTTCGCCGCCTACTTCCCGGTGTTCCTGCTGGTCGCCACCATCGCGCTTGAGACCTTCTTCGCGTTCATCGCAACCGAACGGATGGAGCACGCGGCGCGCGCCGCCGCCCGCGCTGCGGGCACCGCGGGCCCGGCCGGCGCCGAATCCACCGCCCGCGCGGCCCTGCCGGGGTGGCTGGACCAGGCCGAGGTGTCGGTTGGAAACAACGGGCGCGGCGGGTACTACACCGAGATCACCGTCGACTTCCCGCTGATGTTCCCCACCCCCGGCTTCGAGTTCGACCTCTCCCGCCGGGTGGAGATGCCGCTGTGACCCCCGAATCCCCCGTCCGCCACTCACCGCCATCCGAGCGCAGGTAGTTGCCCATGGGACTCAAAGACCGCCTCACCGACGACCCCGCCACCGAGCACCAGACCGACCATGTCGCGCACTGGCGCCAGCGGCTGCTGCGCGAGGTCAACCTGGACGACATGGCCATGCTCACCCTCGACCAGCGCCGCACCCGCCTGGAA
The DNA here is from genome assembly GCF_054778995.1 of Streptomonospora sediminis. Taxonomy (NCBI): domain Bacteria; kingdom Bacillati; phylum Actinomycetota; class Actinomycetes; order Streptosporangiales; family Nocardiopsidaceae; genus Streptomonospora; species Streptomonospora sediminis. The sequence continues at coordinate 75,013 of NZ_BAAGYZ010000082.1, read as the reverse complement.
AAGGTCGTCGGGCACATCATCTCCCGCGAGGGCCCGGTGCTCAGCGACCGCGAGCGCGGCGGGCTGGTGCGCCGCGTCGTCGACGAAGCGCTGGGGCTGGGTGTACTGGAGCCGCTGCTGGCCGACGAAAGCATCACCGAGATCATGGTCAACGGCCCCGACCACATCTACGTCGAGCAGCGCGGGCGCGTGCACCGCCTCGATACCGCCTTCACCAGCGAGGAACAGCTGATGCAGACGATCGACCGGATCGTCTCGCAGGTGAACCGGCGCATCGACGAGTCCAGCCCGATGGTCGACGCGCGGCTGCCCAGCGGCGAACGCGTCAACGTCATCATCCCGCCGCTGTCGCTGAGCGGCCCCGTGGTCACCATCCGCCGCTTCCCCAAGCCGTTCACGGTCGAGGAGCTGGTGGCCAAGGGCAGCGTCGACGGCACCACCGCGGTCCTGCTGGCGTCGCTGGTGCGGGCGCGGTTCAACGTGGTCATCTCGGGCGGTACCGGCACCGGGAAGACCACGTTCCTCAATGCGCTCTCCAGCTTCGTGCCGGCCGACGAGCGCGTGGTCACCATCGAGGACTCCGCCGAGCTGCAGCTGCAGCAGGAACACGTGATCCGGCTGGAGTCCCGCCCGCCCAACATCGAGGGTGCCGGGCAGATCACCATCCGCGACCTGGTGCGCAACTCGCTGCGCATGCGCCCGGACCGCATCATCGTCGGCGAGGTCCGCGGTTCCGAAACCCTCGACATGATGCAGGCGATGAACACCGGCCACGACGGTTCGCTGGCAACGGTGCACGCCAACTCGGCCGAGGACGCGGTGTACCGGCTGCTGACCCTGGCGTCGATGTCGGAGGTGAAGATCCCCTTCGAGGCGCTGCGCGACCAGATCAACGCGGCAGTGGACGTGATCGTGCACCTGAGTCGCTACGCCGACGGCTCGCGGCGGGTGTCGCACGTCGGCGTCGTGGCCTCGCAGCGCGACGAGGAGTTCCGGTTGGAGCCGCTGCTGCACTTCCAGCCCTACCCCAGCGACGGCAACGAGTGGGTGCGGGGCGAGTTCCGCCGCTACCGGCTGCCCCGCCACATCGCTGCGCGCATCCACAGCGCCGGCGAGACCGTGCCGGGTGCGTTCGGTGTGCAGCCTGCGGCCAACGGCCACCGGCGGCCCGATACCGGCGCCGCCCTGCCCTCCCCGGAGGTCCCGCTGTGATCTACACGACCGTCATCCTGTCCGCTGCGCTGGTGGTGATCTGCCTGTTCGTCGTCGGGCTGGTCATCTACATCGACGGCAGCGTGCAGCGGCGCCAGCTCGCCTCGCGCAGCGCGCTGCACGAGGTCGAACGGCGCGCCAACACTCCGCTCGCCCGGTTGGACGTGCTGCTGCGGCGCACCGAACCCGGCCAGCGGATCGAATACCGGTTGGCCCGCGCCGGGGTCAAGGTCAAAGTGTCGACGTTCGTGTCGCTGATGGCGGCGGCCGCGGTGCTCGCGGTGGTGTTCGTCTGGCAGGCGCTGGCACCGGTGTTCGGACTGGCCGCGGCGATCGGCGTGGGTTTCGCGTTCTTCGCCTACCTCAAACGCCAGGAGGAACGGCGCAAGGAGGCCTTCACAGCGCAACTGCCCGAGCTCGCCCGGGTGCTGTCCAACGCAACCCAGGCGGGGCTGGCGCTGCCCACGGCGATCGACATGGCGGCCGACGAGCTTGAGGAGCCGGGAGGTTCGGAGCTGCGCCGCGCCGCCGAGTCGATGAAGCTGGGTCTGCCGTTCGAAGAGGCGATGAACGAGCTCCGAGAACGGATGCCCTCCCGCGAGATCGGGGTGCTGATGTCGACCCTGCTGGTGTCGTCGCGCTCCGGCGGGGCGCTGGTGTCGGCGCTGCGGTCGATCTCCGAGACCCTGGAAGAACGCAAGGAGTCCCGCCGCGAGGTACACACCATCCTCACCGAGACCACGTCGACGGCGTGGGCGCTGCTGGCCATGGGGATCGGGGCGCTGTTCCTGGTCAACATGCTGCAGCCGGACGCCATCCGCACGATGACCGAAAGCGCGGCCGGAACGCTGGTGCTGGCACTGTCCTGCGGCCTGTTCCTGACCGGGTTCATCGCCGTCCGCAGGATGACCACCGGTATCGACCTCTGACCGCACCTGCCGTACCGGCTGCACCAGCGGGAGGCGGCCCACCCGGCCGGTGCGGCACCCGCCACCCCGGCCACGCACTCGGCCCGCCCCTCGTCCCACCCGACCCCCGATCCCCCGACCCCCGGAGTCCTCATGACCTTCGCGCTCACGCTGGCGCTCGGCCTCGGCGCGGCTGCGGTCGTCGCGGTCTTCTGCTGGGGCATCTACCTGTTCACCAAGCAGAGCGAGGTGTCCGGCGACATCTCGATCGCCCCGCCCAAGCCCAAGCGGGAATCCACGTTCATCCTGAACCGCCTCACCGAGCTGATCGGCCGGCCTTTCCGCGGGGCCGTGCGCGAGATCATCGGCGAAGAGCGCCAGGAAAGCATCCGCGTGCGCATCGAGGCCGCCGGCCGCCCTGAGGGCCTCACAGTCGACCGCTACCTCCAACGCAAGATCGGCGAGGTGCTGCTCTACAGCAGCGCCGCCGTACTGCTGCTGACCCGCGGCCAGACCATGCTCGCGCTGCTCGCCCTCTGCTTCGTGCTGCTGACCGACGCCGACCTGCTGCTGAAGACCCGCCAGCGCCAGGACGACATCCAGCGCCAGCTGCCGGACTTCCTCGACGTCCTCGCCGTCAGCGTCGGAGCAGGCCTCGCGTTCCGCCAGGCACTCGCCCGGGTGGCCGACTCCATGCCCGGCACCCTCGCCGACGAGTTCCGTATCGCCCTGCGCCAAATGGATCTCGGCACCAGCCGCAAGGCCGCCTTCCACGCCCTGCGCGAACGCAACTCCAACGAGTCGCTGGGCAAGTTCGTCACCGCCATCCAGCAGTCCGAGGAACTCGGCGCCCCGCTCTCGCACACCCTCCTCAACATCGGCCAGGACATGCGCCGCCAAGACGCCCAGTACATGCGCCGCAAGGCCCAGCGCCTCAACCCGCGAGTCACCGGCATCACCGCGGCCACCATGCTTCCCGGCCTCCTACTCCTCGTCGGAGGAGCAATGATCTTGGGCTCTGGAGTCGACTTCGGAGGTGTCTTCGGCGGATGAGTTATCCACAACCGGGCCCAAGGCCCTACACAAAAGCACGCGGCGCCCGTAACTTAATAACAGTCGCCAGGGCCCCCACACCCCACGCACCCTCCCGGGAGGGATGAATGCACCAACTACTGCTGTCCCTGCACGCACGAACACGAGCGATGATCACAAAACATCTCATCCCGAACAATCAAGACAAGGGCGGGAGCATACTTGAGTATGCGGCTGTGATCATCCTGGTTGGCGGAATCGCAGTTGCGGTAATGCAACTAGAGGTTTTCAAGGAAATACCAACGAGCATTTCAACCTCCATCCAGGAAGTACTGAACCCAAACCCTGGAGAATAATCCATAGAAGCCATGCATGTATGCTAAATTAACCCTCGCGGACAGAAAAAGCGAAAACGGGCAAGCCAATCTATTTTTCTTGATTGGCCTGACAATTTCCTTGATAGCCATCATGCTGCTTTTCACGAGGCTTGGAAACGCCAACAACCTTAGAAGTGACGCTCAAACCGCAGCAGACGCCGCTGCGTTAGCCGCTGCTGGAGTGGCCCGAGACACGGCGGCCCAATCGTTGGCCGAAGACGAAATACCTTACAGCCGGCTCTACGATCCAGCAAAAGGACGGGCTGCGGCCGACCATTACGCCAAAACGAACGGAGCGCTTGTAGAGGCCATCCGCGCGAGCGACGACAGCCAAGGAAATCTGGGAAACGTCGTCCGGGTGGAAATCAATACCAATGCGTGCCAAAAGGAACTCCAGGAAGATCGGAGCCAAGACTGGTCCGATGTTGCCTGTGACGGAAATACTGGAGTAGAGGAGGACGCAGAGCATACAGGGAACGCGGCATCCATTGCCGAAGTGGTGCTCCCCGAATGCGAATACGCCATCGGCGATACAACCATCTCAGGGATAACATGCGACGGGCAGCGTATCCAAAGTTTCCGCCATGCCCAGCAACTCATAGATATTCGGATCACCGATGAAGAAGGACGCTACATATACAAGCCAATGGGGGATGAATCCTCCGGGCCCGAATAGAAACTCCGAGACGGATCTACGGTGCTATCGATGCAGAGAAGACGGGATCGATCCAGTCGGAACTATATTGTTGGCTCCGTACTCGCCGCTTCTATAATCGCGCTCTCGTCATGCGTGAGCAGCGAGGGGAATGTCAGCGACGACGGTGGCGAGGATCGCCCTTCGGCGTCTTCCTCTGGGGAGTCCACAGAAAACAAGCCGGGTCCACCAGTCATTGCGAGAACCGAAACTTCATCCACTGAATTCGGGAATGACCTCCGCATTGAGGTCCACGCTCTGCACCGGCAAAGTGCCGATGTTACCATCCTCGATTTTTCCATGGTAAACATGGGCCAAGAGAGGATGACCGCCCTAACCGCTCCGAAATCAGGTGATGCTGCAGCCGACTTCCAACCCTTTTCGCTCTTGGACGGACTAAATAACACCAAGCACTTGCCAATGCTTTATTCAAATGGGGATTGCTACTGCAGTGACTGGCAAGATACAGGGATCGATCCTGGCAATCGGATAAGGGCATGGATGGCGTTCCCAAGCCCTCCAAAGGGTACCGCCTCCATGGCACTCACTTCGGCCATCGCTCCCCCAATACTCGATATCCCCGTAACCAACGAAGGAAAAAATAGGAAACCTTCTGGTGAGGTTGCACAGCCGGTGATTTGGAATCTTCGTTCAATCGAAGACGATCTCCAAGCCGGATCAGTCCGCGAGGAAACCGGGGAAGAAGTAGCAATATCACTATCCACCGACGTGCTATTCGATGTTGGAAAGTCTAAACTGGACAATCAAGCAAACAAGACGCTCAAGCAGGTGGCAAACGAGGTAGACGACTCTTCGGGGACATCAGTGAAGATAGATGGCCACACCGACAACACCGGAACAGACTCGGTAAACAACCCGTTGTCACTCGACCGCGCGAAATCTGTCGAACAAGCACTCTCCGAACTCGTGAAAAAGCCCGGCGTCGAATATGAGTCGACCGGCCATGGATCTGACCAGCCTATCGCAACAAATGAAACAGACGAGGGAAAGAAGAAGAACCGGCGAGTCACCATCACCTTTAAGAGGTAAGGGATCACCACATGCTGAAGCATATCTCGCGTTCTTCGGCGATATCGTCCCTGTTGGGAAGCTTGGCTTTGGTGGTGTCCACTTCTACCTCAGCAGCAGCAGTTCCCCCCTCAACCACTGCTTCTCCATCCGACAACACACCTCCACCCTCCTTGGCCAGCGCGCAGAGCAATGGCTCGGACGATCGCATCACGAACGCGACAGCGGAAGTCATCGGCATCAACCGATCTGATTCCAGCAACTTGACTTCGGTCACCATTAAGGTCACGAACGACGGCTCGGACAACATACACGACAAGTGGTTCGGCCACCCTGTATATATTTATCGGGAAGACGTTTTCAGCGGCGTGCAAATTTTCAACGAAACGAGCAATTCACGCCACAGCCCCATAATGGATGAAAAGAGCTACTGCAGTTGCTCGGGCTACGCTCCCAGAGCGCCGTATATGCCGTTCGTTTGGTCTGGCGGGTCCGTCGACTACTGGGCCATGTACAGCATTCCCAGGGACGTGCAGAGCGTCACCGTGGAGATCCCGGGCTTCGATCCCATTGAAGATGTTCCTGTCGGGTGACGTGCCGCTGAGGTGAGGAGGACGGTCCGGTGACGGTGCCGAAGAGAGTGCTTGCGCGGCTGCATGAGGATGGGAGTGATCGCGGGGCTTCGATTCTGGAGACTGCGGCGTTGGTTTCGATCGCCGCTATTGTCGTTATCGGTCTTTCGTCGTCGTCGATCGGCGATACCCTCCATGACGCGACGCGGAAGTACGTCTGCCGTGTCGAAGGGCCCGAGTGCGGTAGCGAGACCTGGGTCGAGCGCGAGCGGCCGGAGAAGCCCGAAGAGTACAGCTGGACCTTGACCGCCAGTTCCTGGGACGGACAGGTGCGGGGGTCGGGCAGTGCGAAGGTGGCGATCGAGTTCGCGCTTGCGCAGCGCGGGAAGCGGTATGAGTGGGGGGCGACCGGGCGGCAGACCTACGATTGTTCCTCGCTGATGATGGAGTCGTGGCGCGAAGCCGGGGTGAGCATTCCGCGGACCACCTGGGATCAGATCGCCGCGCTGCAGCGGGTCCCAAAGAGCGATCTCAAACCGGGCGACCTGATTTTCTTCGAGACGATGTCCGGTCCCCAGCCGACGCACGTGGGGATGTACATGGGAGGCGGCCAGATGGTGCACGCCGGCGATCCCGTGCAGGTCGTGCAGGTCCTCGGGAATCCGTACTGGGAGGCCAGATGGCATGGTCAGGCCCGTATCCCGCAAGGCTGAGCCGAGGGCTGAGAAGAAGGGCGATGTGTGCAACCGCGCCGACTGCGATCCGTGCCGCGTAAGACCGCGGCGCTGAGCCTACCGCTGTGTTTGGCCGTGCTGGCGGCTACGTCCTGCGTCGGCTCCCCCGCCGAACCCGCCGGTCCCGCGGCCGTGCCGACCCCCGGCGACGCCCGCGACCGCGCCGAACTCGCCGAGGTATTGCCTGCGGCTCTCGATGCTGCGGATTCGGCTGCTTGGCAGCTGCTCAGTTTCGACAGCAGCGGTCTCGTGACGATCAACACCGGTCGGCTGAGTTGCGGTGGCGACGGCTCCGGGGCTTATGCGATCGAGGGCGACGCGACCCGGTCAACGCCCGCGGATGATTTCGTGCCGGGCCGCGAGTTCGATGCCAAGGAGCTCGTCCCCGCCCAGGTTAAAGCCGCAGGCTCCGTTGCGACCGATGAAGGGCTGCACGCCAACGGCGGCGACGGCTCCTGGACACTGGACGCCGCCGAGGTCCCCACCGCCTACACCGAGGACCTCGCCGCGGCCCGCGGGGCCAACTGCTCGCACATCACCGCCACTCTCGCCGCCAGCAGCGACCTGCGCCTGGTGGACGCGATCGAAGTCAACGGCGCTCCGGTCTCCCATTGGCAGGGGACCGCCTATGTCAACGACCTGCATGAGAACACGGTCGGCTACGCCCAGCAGGAGTACGCGAAGCTCATCGCGCTGAACCTCGGCGAGGCCGCCGTGGATGTGGAGCTGTGGGTCGACGGCAAGAACCGCCCTGTCGCCTACTACCAGTACCTCCCACCCGACCGCACAGGGCTACAGGCCCGCTGGTTCGCCCTGTCGCTGCGCAACTGGAACAACGTCACACCGGTGACCGCCCCCGCCGACTAACGGCCGCCGCGTCGCCGCCCGCCTGCAACCCCGTTTCGGGCGCCATCGCGCTTTCGCCGTGCCGCCGCTGCATCCGACAGCCGCGCGGAAGACGCCGACCCGCCCCGCTGCTCAGGGTTCGTCCGCCGCCTGCCCTCTGCTGCGAGGCCGACCATGGCTGCGCCGAAGCGTCCCCGCCCCATTCTCCGCCCTCCCACCCCGCCATCCGCGGCCGATTGCGGCGCCACCGCGATCGGCTACGCCGGCGTCGCCATCCTCGCCTGCGCTCTTGGCATCGCCCTGTTCGGCGCCACCGACCATGGCCGCCGGATCCTGACCGAAGTCGAACGTGCCGTGTGCGCTGCCCTGGGCCTCGGACCCTGCCCAACCGGCCGCGACCACCGGGCCGACCCGCTGCGCCCCAAAGTGTGCGCGGCCAGCGCACAGCAGGTCAGCGCCTCTGCCGGAGTCTCGGTGGCCGCTTCCCCAAGCGGGCGCGTGCGCATCGGCGAACGCCACTTCACCGACGGCACGGCCGAGGTCAGCTTGACCCGCGCCGTGCACGGAACCGCCGACGCGCCCAACCCGTTCCGTTGGGGAGCCGGCCTCGGCCCCGCCGAAGCCGAGGCCGGACTCGGCGCCGGTGTGCACGGCGGAGCGGCCGCGACCAGCACGTGGGTGTTCCCCAGCAAGCACGCAGCCGACCGCTTCCGCGAGCGCGTCGCTCGGTCGGAGCATCTGGACGGCCTCCGCGCGGACAGCGGTGCGTTCGACGCGCTGGGCGCCCGGATCGCGGGTGGCGCCGCGCAACTGCTCGGCGATGGGGGTGCCGCCGGGTTGCCGCCACCCGACCGGCGCGCGGTCACAACGCACGCCGGGGTCCATCTGGCCGGTGATGCGGGGGTCGAGCTGCATGTGGGCGGTGACGCCAACGCCGACAGGCCCGCGGATTCGGCCGGTGGCGGGGCCGCCGGCACCGCTGGCGCCCCCGACGATCCCGGCAATGCCGCTGATACCAGTGATCCCGCCGCCTCCGACGAGCGCCGAGCCGGTGTGACCAGCGGCCCGGACCTGCTGCACCTCGTTTCCGCCGGCGCCGAAGGCAACGCCGAGCTGACCCGCACCACCGACGATCGGCGCGGCACGGTGTCGCAGACGGTCGCGTTCGAGTTCGCCGAGACCGGTGCGGTCGGACCCCTGGTGCCCGAGTCCGTGCTGAGCCCGGGCCATGCGCACGACCGCCTCGCCCGCGCCGCCCTGACCACGACCCGCGATCGCGGCACCGGGGACCTGGAGGAGGTCGTGATCGAAGTGGACAACAGCCGCGGCGCGGACGGCGCTGGAGGCGCCAGGGGAAATGGCGGCGACGGGGGCGGGCACGTCGTCGGGACGGCGCGGCTGGAGGTCACCGACCGCAACAGGGCGACCGTCCGCCGCTGGCTCGCAGCGGGCGAATCCTTGCGGGCCCTGTCATTCCTGTCGACGACCGGCCGCCCAACGCAGCCGGCCGCGCCGCAGGCCGCACATGGCGGGGCCGGCGAGGGCGGCGGAGCCGGCAGAGGCAGCAGGGTCGGCAGGGTCGGCGGTTTCGACGAACTGCTGTACCGCGAAGGCACCTACAGCACCGTCCGCTACGCCACCGAGACAACCGGCCGGGAGTTCAGCGCCGACGCGACACTGGGCGGTCTGTCGTTCGGTGGAGCCACCGGGTGGGAGTCGGTCTCGCGGGCGGCCACCGGTGCGCGCTACCTGGCAGCGCCCGGCCCGCACGGGCGCCGAGAGCTCGTCCCCTTTGCGGAGTGTGCCGGGTGAGCCGTGTCCGGCGGCTCACCCGTCGCCACCCGAACCGGCCGCGACCGCCGCCGCAGCAGCCGCATTGCCGCGCCACCCAACCCACTCACCGCCCGCGCGTTGACCGGCTCTTGGAAGGGACGGCCGCCATCATGGACCTCGTGCGCTCTTGGTGCGCCGGCGCCGCCGTATGGGTCGCCTGGGCGGCGGCGAGCGCTCTGCTGCACCTGTGGCTGCTACCGCTCGGCGCCCTCGCGGTACCGCACGTGCGGCTGCTCTGGATCGCCGCGACCACGCTGACGGGCTACACCCTGGTGGCACTCGCGTCCGGGCTGGCGGCCCGCCCGCGGAGAGTCCGTTCCCGCGAGTGGGGCGCCGTCCTGCCGCTGCCCGTCCTCGGGGCCGCCGTTGAGGTGGCCGCCCTCACCCGAAACGGCCTCGACCTCCCTGCCCTGCTTGCAGCGCTGCCCGCCCTTGCCTTGGGCACATTCGCAGGCCACAGGCTGACACGACCCGAAAAACAGCCGGACAAGGGGCGAACAGTCCGATTCCGGGCGCCTGGCAGCACATCCGGAGCCGGTCGCCTGTGACACCCCCGCTCGGCGGCGAGAGCATTGTTCCGCCTTATGCCCCGGGGGTTCCAGGTCTCCTGCGGCCCCCCGCGCAGCAAGCAGACAAGGTACTGAAGACGCGAGACTCACCGCAGCGGCACCAGACCGCCGAGGTCCTGCGTGGGCACATCGGAGCGGCGCGCGGAGATCCGCCCAGGGATGGGGTACTTCGCGGCGCAATGCCGGGTGGCGCCCTCGCACGGCAAGGAGCCCATTCGCTGCCGGAGCGCTGAGCCCCCGGGCGCTACGGCGCCGTGCGGTCGGTCTCAGCCGCGCTCGGAGCGTCCTCCGCGCGGGCCTCGGTGCCGAACCCGGTGTCAGCGGCGGCGCCCGCCATATCCTTCCCTGCGTTGCCCGCCCCGGCATTGTCCGGATCAGCGTCACCCGTCTCACCCGGCTCCGCATCGCCGGGCTCCGCGTTGCCGGATTCCGCAGTTCCCGGCTCGCCCGGCTCCGCGTCGTCCGTGGCGGCCGACTCGGTGCGGTCCCAGTATGTGCGGGGTACGCGGACGCGTTCGCCGGTGGCCGAGTCCAGTACGACGGGGGCCTGTACGCGGCGCATCAGCACGAAGCCGAGTACGGCCCCGGCCAGCGCAATGGCGGTCCAAGAACCGTACAGCGCCCAGTTCACCCCGGTGCCGGTGAGCAGTCGCGCCGTGTCGACCGCGGTACCGACCACCGGGGCCGCCAGGACCGCGGCGGCGTTGCGGCCGAACCGGTGGCGGTCCGGCGCGCGGTGCACGGCGGCTGCGGCGACGGCGGAGAGGAAGTAGGCGGCGAACCCGATCCCGCCCAGCCACAGCAGCGCCCACCCGAAGCTGCGCAGGTGCTCGGCCGGCGCCAGGACGCCGAACGCGAGGGTCCCGAGGTTTGTCAGCATGAACCATGCCACGGCGCCGATGACCCACGCCCGGATGTACTCCACCATCGCCTCTCCGCCGATCCGCCGACTTGTGCTCGGGTACCGCGCTTGCCGCGCGCCGGCGGTACGCAAAACGGCCGCACCGCTCGCGCCGCCTCGCGGCGGTGACCGACCGGGTCCGCGTGGACGCGCGGTGCGGCCGCACCGAGTCTAGACCCAACCGCCCGGAGATCGGCAGTCGCCGCCGGGCCGGGGAACCCGGCGCAGCCCTGGTTCCAGGGCTTGCCCAGCGCACGGCCCCGCCGACCCGGCGCGGCTCTTCCCCATCGGCCGGCCGGGCGCCGCGGGCTGCACGTCTCTGCGCTCGCGCGGGCGCGCGGAGGGCCATCAGCATGCCCGCCGCACCCGCTCACGGATCCGTGCCCGCCGGGCGGCGCGCCCTAAGAGCACAGGACCGCCCCCGCCCGGGCGGGCGGGGGCGGCATCCCGCAGGACTCCGGCCGATCCCGGCTCCCGGCGCCTGCCTCCAGGCTCCAGGAACTCTGAGCTCCTAGCCGGTGAAGCCGATGTCCTCGTAGCGGATGGAGGCCAGTCCGCGGGCACCCCAGTTGGCGACCTTGGGGTTGACCGCGAAGATGCCGGGCCGCTGGAACAGCGGCACCGCCATGCCCTGTTCCCAGAGCATCCGGTCGATCTCGTTGGCCTTGGCCGCGTACTCCTGCGGGTCGGTCAGCGTGGAGAGTTCCTCGAACGCCGCGTTGATCTCGTCGGTGGTGAAGAAGTGCAGGTTGTTGCCCCAACTGGGGTTGCCGTTCTCGTCCTCACCCACCGGTCCGGTGAAGTTCTCCGCGTAGTACCCGGCGTAGGGGTTGGTGCTGGCGTACACAAAGGTCGTGGCGTCGTAGTTGCCCGGCACGATGTACTCGGGGAAGAAGGAGTTGGACGGCACGGTCTCGATGTTGACGCCGACGCCGACCTCCTTGAGCTGCGCCTTGGCGATCTCGGCTTCGTCCGCGGTGTTCTGCAGCTCGCTCGGGATCACCCAGTCCAGCTGCAGTTTCTCGCCGTCCTTGGTGCGGATCTCGCCTTCACCGCTCTGGGTCCAGCCGGCGTCGTCCAGCATCTGGGCGGCTTTCTCCGGGTCGTACTCCCCGTAGCCCTCGCTGTTGTCCTTGAAGCCGGTCTGCGTGGAGCGGATGAGGCGGTTCACCGTCGGGTCGGTGGTCCAGTTGACGCCGCTGAGTGTCGCCTTGGCCATCTGCGACCGGTCGATGGCGTGCACCAGCGCGTTGCGGAGCTCCTTGTCGGACAGGAGCTTGCCCTCGCCGCCGTTGAAGGTCAGGTGGCGGTAGGCGTTGTCGATGGCCTTGGTCAGGCGCACCCCGTCGGCGTCGTGCAATTGGTCGTAGGCGGCGGCATCGTAGCCGAGGTAGAAGCCGTCGATCTCGCCGTTGTTCATCACACCCGGCAGCGCGTCGTTGCCGTAGGTGTGGTAGACGATGGCGTCCAGCTTGGCGGAGTCGCCCCACCAGTCCTCGTTGCGGTGGACGGTGACCGTCTGGGCGGTCTCGTCGAACTCGACGTCGCCGAAGGGCCCGGCCGTGACCGGGAACGCCTTCTGGTAACCCTCGTTGAACTTCTTCGGGTCCTCCATGTACTCCTTGGGGTACACGGCGTCGAAGAGGCGCGGCCACTCGGCAAAGGGCTCGTCGAAGTGGAAGATCACCTCGTACTTGTCCTTGCCCTTTTCGACCTCGCCGATCCGCTCGTAACCGGTGGTGTCGCCGACGTCGAACTCGTTGGCGTTGTCGCGGTGGCCGCCGATGGTCTCGACCTGGGCGGCGTAGTCCTCCCAAGTGATGGGCTTGCCGTCGGACCACTCGGCGTCGGGGTTCAGCTCGAAGGTCAGCTCGGAGCCGTCGTCGCTGGCCTCGCTGGAGAGGACGTAGTCCTTATTGGGATGCGGCTGGCCCTTCTCGTCGTAGTAGTGGGCCTGCGGCATCACCGCCGACGCGATGCGCACCGCGTTGGCGAGGTTCCCCTGCGTGTGGTTGACCTGGTACTGGGGCGGGAACTCGTTGATCCCCCAGTGGAACGTGCCGCCGTCCTTCAGCTCGGAACGGTCCGTTGCGTTGATGTCGATCGCGGGGATGTCGGCGAGGGTCTCTTCATTGTTGCTCCCCTCATCGCCGCCGCCGCAGGCGCCGGCCATAAGGGCCAGAGCCAGCAGCGGGACGCCGACCTTGGCGGCGCGTCTGATTCGCACGGGATTCTCCTCACTGATCTGTTACCGGGGGGATCGAGTGGTGGTGGTTCGGCCGGGATTGGGCTGGTCGTTCGGCCGGTGCCTCGGCTGGTGTTTCGGCTGGTAGCGGCGCTGGGCCGCGCACGGTCAGACCGGATCCGCTTCGGCGTAGTGGCAGGCGGCCTGCTGGTCGGCCACCCCCTCCACACGCGACCGCAGCTCCGGCTCCTGTTCCAGGCAAGCGGTGCGTTCGTCCGCGCTGAGGACCGCGAACTTCTGGCACCGGGTACGGAACCGGCATCCGGACGGGGGCTCGGCCGGATTGGGCAGGTCTCCTTGCAGCACGACGTGCGAACGCCGCCGCTCCTTTTCGGGGTCGGGCAGCGGGATCGCCGACAGCAGCGCCTTGGTGTAGGGGTGGGTGGGGCGCTGATAGATCGACTGCACGTCGCCGATCTCCACGATCTTGCCGAGATACATCACCGCCACTCGGTCGGCGATATGGCGCACCACCGAAAGGTCGTGCGCCACGAACAGGTAGGAGAGCCCCAAGCGCGCCTTGAGCTCTTCCAGCAGGTTGATCACGCCGGCCTGGATGGACACGTCCAGTGCGGAGACGGGTTCGTCGAGCACGAGCAGCCGCGGTTCCAGCGCGAGCGCGCGGGCGATGCCGATGCGCTGCCGCTGGCCGCCGGAGAACTCCGCGGGGGTGCGGGTGACGGCGGAGGGGTCCAGTCCAACCAGGTCCATCAGCTCCATCACGCGGGAGCGCACCTGCTCCTTGGGGTGGCCGTGGGTGCGCAGCGGTTCGGCGACGATCTCGAAGACCCGCATGCGGGGGTCCAGCGAACTCATCGGGTCCTGGAAGACCACCTGCACGTCGCGGCGGACGTCCATCCGCTCGCGCCTGCCCGCCTTCCCCGACTCCTTGCCGAGCAGCTCCACCGACCCCTGCTGCGGTTTCTCCAGGCTGAGGATCTCCATCAGTGTGCTCGACTTGCCGCACCCGGACTCGCCCACCAGGCCCAGGGTCTCGCCTTCGCGGATGTCGAAGCTGAGCCCGTCGACCGCGTAGACGGTGCCCACCCGCCGTTTGAACAGCGCGCCGCGCATCAGCGGGTGGTGTTTGGCGAGGTCCTCGACGCGCAGTACGACGTCGCGGTCCTCGCGCGGCACGCGGGCGACCGGGCTCTCCTCGATCTCGGTGACCGGGTATACGTCGTGCGCGGTCCAGGAGTTGGCCTCGATCTCGCCGGCGCGGATGCACGCCGCGCGGTGGCCCTCGCCGCCCGCGTTCTCCAGCGGAGGTTCGGCGGAGTCGCACGCGCTGACGGCGATGGGGCACCGGGGCGCGAAGGGGCAGCCGGGCGGCATGTCGGTGAGGCTGGGCGGGGTCCCTTTGATCGGGATCAGGGGCGTCTTTTCGTCCTGGTCCAGGCGCGGGACCGACCCGAGCAGGCCCATGGTGTAGGGCATGCGGGTGCGGTAGTAGACGTCGTCGACCCTGCCGGTCTCGACCAGCCTGCCCGCGTACATCACCTGGACCCGGTCGACGAGGCCGGCCACCACCCCCAGGTCGTGGGTGATCATCATGATGGCGGCGCCGGTCTCGCGCTGGGCGGTCTTGAGGACCTCCAGGATCTGGGCCTGGATGGTGACGTCCAGCGCGGTGGTGGGTTCGTCGCAGATGATGACGTCGGGGTCGTTGGCGATCGCGATCGCGATCATGACGCGCTGGCGCATGCCGCCGGAGAACTCGTGCGGGAACGACCGGTGGCGCCGCTGCGCGTCGGGGATGCCCACCAGGGTGAGCAGTTCGACGGCGCGTTTCTCGGCCGCGGCCCGCGCCATCTGCGGGTTGTGCACGCGCACCGCCTCGGCGACCTGGTCGCCGACGGTGTACACCGGGGTCAGCCCGCTCAGCGGGTCCTGGAAGACCATGGAGATGGCTTGGCCGCGCTTGCGCGACATGGCCCGGTCGCCCAGCCCGAGCAGTTCCTCGCCGTGCAGCCGGATGGAGCCGCTCACCCGCGCGTAGTCGGGCAGCAGTCCCATGGCCGCCATCGACGACACGGATTTGCCCGATCCGGATTCGCCGACGATGCCGAGGATCTCGCCGCGGCGGACCTCGTAGCTGACGCCGCGCACCGCGGTGACGTCGGCGTTGCCGCGGGCGCCGGGGAAGGTCACCTCCAGGTCGCGGACTTCGAGGACGGGGGCACCGGTGCCGTCCGGCCCGCCGGCCGCGCCGGCGTTCTCCTGCGCGGCGGCGGCCGTACCACTGGTTGCGGTCATGGCGGTTCGATCCCCCTCTAGGTCCTGCTCTTGGCGTGCGGGTCGAGAGCGTCGCGCAGCCCGTCACCGATGAGGTTGACCGCGAGCACGAGCACGATCAGCAGTCCGGTGCAGAACCAGAACGTCCACGGGAAGGCCAGCGCCTGGCGCGCCCCGTCGGCGATCAGCGAGCCCAACGTGACGTCGGGCGGCTGCACGCCGAATCCGAAGTAGGACAGCGCGGTCTCCAGAATGATCGCGGAGCTGACGTTGATGGTCGCGTCCACGATGAGCAGCGACGACATGTTCGGCAGGATGTGGCGCAGGATGATGCGGCCGTTGCTGACGCCCATGAACCGGGCGGCCAGCACGTACTCGCGTTCCTTGAGCGAGATGGTCATGCCGCGCACCATCTTCGCGGTGACCATCCACATCAGGCAGGCGAGCAGCAGGACGAACACCAGCCAGCCCTGGTCGCGCAGCATCGGGTAGAGGATGGCCAGGATCAGGAACTGCGGCAGCACCAGGAACAGGTCGGTGACCCACATCAGCGCCCGGTCGGTCAGCCCGAGGTAGTAGCCGGCGAACGCACCCACGAGCGCGGCGATGATGGTGGTGGCAAGCGCGGCGCACAGGCCGATGAGGATGGACTTCTGCAACCCGACCATGGTCATGTGGAAGATGTCGCGGCCGGTGTTGCCCGTGCCGAACCAGTGGTCGGCGCTGGGCGGGCTGCGGAAGGCGGTGAAGTCGCGCTCGTCGAAGTCCCACGGGCTCGCGAGCGGCCCCACCCACGCCAGGATGATCAGCGCCCCGATGATGGCGAGTCCGGCCATGACGCGGCGGGTGGCCAGCAGTTCTTTGGCCAGGGAGGTCCACCGGCCCGAGATCTCCACCGCCGCGGCGGCACCCGGGGCGGCCGCCTCGCGTTCGGCTGACATGCTCATGCGCTCTCCTCCAACGCTGTGCGCAGGGATCTCGGTGCCGGGCGCTGCGCTCGGCCGGTGGTACGGCAGATGGCAGCCATGCTCAGCTCACCCGCACCCGGGGATCGAGCCATGCGTAGAGCACATCGGACAGGAACGACGCGGCCATGACGCACACCGCCATGAAGAAGGTGACTGCCGCGACCGAGTTCACGTCGTTCTTCACAATCGAGTCGACCACCCAGGCGCCCATGCCGTGCCACCCGAAGATCTTTTCGGTGAAGGTGGCGTTGGCCATCAGGATGCCGAAGGTGAAGGTGAAGTAGGTGATGGTGGGGATCAGCGCCGTGCGCAGGGCGTGCTTGAGCATCGCGGCGCGGCGGGTGAGGCCCTTTGCCATGGCGGTGCGCACGAAGTCCGATCCCAGCACGTCGAGCATCATGTTGCGCTGGTAGCGGCTGAACGCGGCGAACAACGAAAGGGACAGCGCCAGCGTGGGCAGGATCGCGTGCTGGACGCGGTCGGCCAGCGTGCCCCAGAACCCGGCTTGGAGGTTGGCGCTGTACTCGCCGCCGTACTCCAGTAACTGCTGGCCGCTGACATCGTTGATCCACACCGCGATGACCTGCAGTGTTACGGCGACGACGACGGCCGGCACCGCGAGCAGGAAGAACGCCGCGACCGTGGCGGCGCGGTCGAACCTGCCGTACTGGCGGACCGCGGAGTAGGCGCCGACCGCCACGCCCAGCGTGGCTCCGATCAGCGTGCCGGCGAGGATGAGCCGCAGTGTGACACCGGCTTTGCGGGCGATCGCCTCGTTGACGCTTTCGTCGGTGATGGTCCGGCCGAAGTCGCCGACGGCCAGGTCGGTGGCCCAGGTGGCGTAGCGCTCCGCGAGCGGCGTTTCGTCGTTGAGGTTGAGCCGGTCGAGCTGGCGTTCGATGGCCTGCTGGCTGGGCGGGGGCTGCTGCTGCTCGAAGTAGCTGCGGGGGCTCAGCGTGGTGGATGCGATCAGGTAGGCGATGCTCGACGCCAGGAAGATCAGGACAAGATAGCCGAGTAGCCGCCTGACCAAGAACTTCGCCAACTCATGCCCCTACCTGTCGCCCGAACGGACCACCTTGGAACGACCGTGGTGGATCGGCGCAAGTCTGTGCGCCGCCCTGCCATGGAGTAACCACACAGGCGCTACCGGCGCAAGGGAGCAAGCCCGGTGTCCGCCAGAGGATCGGCTCTTGGCGGTGACCGCATCCCGCTTACATCCGATTCACGGTTAGTGATCCGAATTCCCACGAGTTTGGGCCGCGTTCGGACACTGCAGGGTTACCGGTGAATCAAGAAAGCGCAACGAGCGTAGCTTTTCTGCATCTCACTGCGCCACATGGAAGAATTTTAACCCTGCTGCGGACGCACTGTGTCGGGGGTATCACGCTGTGCCCGCCGCTCACCCGCCGCAACCCCCCGTGCTCGTCGCCGCCGGCGCCCGGAACACTTGCCGCAGCCGCCGGCCCGGCGGCGGCCCCCGGCGAGCGGGAGGCCGCGAACCGGCGGCTGCGCCGCCTTACCGGTCGCTGGAGCGCTTCCAGATGTTGACGCCCAGGTCCACCGCGTTCCGGTCGATCTCGGCCAGCTCGTCACCGCTCAGGGCGGGGCCGCTCACCGCTGCCAGGCTGTCCTCCAACTGCCCGACGCTGCTGGCTCCGATGAGCGCCGAGGTGACGCGGGGATCGCGCAGCACCCAGGAGATCGCCAGCTGGGCGAGCGTCTGCCCGCGCCCCCGGGCCACCGCGTCCAGGGCGCGGATCCGCTCCAGGTTGCCCTCTGCCAGCCACTCCCGGGAGAACGACCCGCTGCGGCTCGCCCGCGACCCTTCGGGGACCCCCTGCAGGTAGCGCCCGGTCAGCAGGCCTTGGGCCAGTGGCGAGAACACAATGGAGCCCGCGCCGACGTTTTCCAGGGTGTCGAGCAGACCCTGGTCCTCGATCCAGCGGTTCACCATCGAGTAGGAGGGCTGGTGGATGAGCAGCGGCACGCCCATCTCCCGCAGCAGCGCGGCGGCTTCGGCGGTGCGCTGGGCGGAGTAGGAGGAGATGCCCGCGTACAGCGCCCGGCCGGAGTGCACGGCGGTCGCCAGCGCCCCCATCGTCTCTTCGAGCGGGGTGTCGGGGTCGAACCGGTGGCTGTAGAAGATGTCGACGTAGTCCAGCCCCATCCGCGCCAGCGACTGGTCCAGGCTGGCCAGCAGGTACTTGCGCGAGCCGCCGCCGCTGCCGTAGGGACCGGGCCACATGTCATAGCCGGCCTTGGTGGAGATGACCAGTTCGTCGCGGTAGGCGCGGAAGTCCTCGCGCAGGATGCGGCCGAAGTTCAGCTCGGCCGCGCCCGGCGGCGGGCCGTAGTTGTTGGCCAGGTCGAAGTGGGTCACGCCGAGGTCGAAGGCGCGCCGCAGGATCGCGCGCTGGTTGTCCAGCGCATGGGAGTCGCCGAAGTTCTGCCACAGTCCGAGCGAGACAGCGGGCAGCTGCAGCCCGCTGCGCCCGGTGCGCCGGTAGGGCATCCGCCCGTCGTAGCGGTCGGTGCCGGCCCGGTGGACACCGGCACTGGGGACGTCGAGTCGGGGTATGTCGTTCTCTCGCACCATGCGTCCCATGATCCCACTGCGGCACCGCAGCCGTACCTCGCCGGGGCGTGTCCGCACCGGCGCGGGTCCCCCGCGTGCGGCCGGCGTGACGGGCGGGGCGCCGGGCCCCGCCCGTTCAGCCGGCGCCGGGAACGTTCGGCCTCGGCCGCCGATGTCCCGGCTTGTCGGTGTTCCCTTAGCTGCCGATGTCCTTGCCGCGGCCGTGCCAGATGGCCACCACGGAAGGACGCGGGAAGTCGCCGTCCGGCCAGGTGCTCACCGGCTCCTCGACGCTGCCGCCGTCACCGGGGTGCTGCGGGGCGATGAAGACCGTCTTCTGGTCCTCGGTGATCAGCGGGCCGCAGCACTCGGCGCCCTTGGGCACGCTGGCGAACGCCTTGAGCTGCCCCTTGTACTTGCCTTCGACCGGGACCGCGAACAGCCCGTCGTTGATGCCGAGCGTGCCGGGTTGGCCGTCCGTGGAGATCCACAGGTTGCCCTGCTCGTCGAAGGTGAGGTTGTCCGGCGAGGAGATCGGCACGACCTTCGACTTGTCGTAGCCCGCGAAGTAGGTGCCGGCGTCCTCGGGGTTGCCGCAGACGATCGGCACGTCCCAGCGGAACCGGGTGGCGCCTGCGTCGTTGTGCCGCTCGGTGATCTCCAGGATGTGGCCGTAGCGGTTGGGACCGCGGGGGTTGGGCTCGTCGGCCTGGCCGGGCTCGCGGGAGGTGTTGTTGGTCAGCGCGCAGTAGACCTTGCCGGTGACCGGGCTTGCCTCGAAGTCCTCGGGGCGGTCCATCTTGGTGGCGCCGGCCTTGTCGGCGGCGAGCCGGGTGTGCACGAGCACCTCGGCGACGGTGAAGCCGTCGACGAAGCTCTCCTTGTCGGTGCACAGCGCAACCCACTCGCCCCAGCCGTCGAACGCGCCGTCGGAGGGCACCGCACCGGAGCCGTCGAACTCCTTGGCGGGGCTGTCGCCGCGCAGCTTGGCGACGTAGAGCGTGCCCGAGTCCAGCAGGCGGTCGTTGCCGCGCCGCGAACCCTTGCGGTAGCGGCCCTCGCTGACGAACTTGTACATGTAGTCGAAGCGCTCGTCGTCGCCCATGTACACCGCGATGCGGCCGTCGCGGGTGATGCGGTGGTTGGCGCCCTCGTGCTTGAACCGGCCGAGCATGGTGCGCTTCTTCGGCGTGGAGTCGGGGTCGAGGGGGTCGATCTCGACCACGTAGCCGAAGCGGTTGGCCTCGTTGGGGTGGCGCGAGAGGTCGAAGCGCTCGTCGACCCGGTCGAAGCGGCGGTTGCCCTCGCGGGTGTCGCCCTCGGTGGCGAAGCCGTAGCGGGCCAGGGCCGTCTTGGTGTCGCCGGTGGTCTGCTCGCCGCCCACGAAGTACTGGTTGTAGTTCTCCTCGCAGGTGAGGATGGTGCCCCAGGGGGTCATACCGCCGGCGCAGTTGTTCAGCATGCCCAGCACGCGGGTGCCCTCGGGGTCGGCCTCGGTACGCAGCAGGTCGTCGCCTGCGGCCGGGCCGGTGAGCTTCATCGGGGTCGAGGCGGTGATGCGGCGGTTGAAGCGGCGGCTGCCGCGGGAGAGCCGCCAGGCACCGGAGCGCTTGCCCTTGCCGCGGCCGCGGCCGTGGTCGCCGTCATCGCGGCGCAGCTCGACCACCGAGCCGCCGTGCGCGGCCATGGCGGTCTTGATCAGCTCCGGGTCGGCGTCGTTGCCGTCGGTGTAGCCCGCGAACATCAGGGCTTCGTTGGTGTACTCGTGGTTGACCCACAGCAGCCCGCGGTTGCGGCCGAACGGCAGGAAGCCGACGTAGTCGCAGTTGTAGCCGAACTGCTTGGCCTGGGCCTCGGCGGTCTGGTTCGCGAAGTCGAACTCCGGGGCGTCGGGCAGCACCGGGTCGCCCCAGCGGACCACGACGCTCTGCTCGTAGCCGCGGGGGATCTCGACCTTGTCGGCCGTTCCGCCTTCGATGCTCTCGAACTTCAGGCGGGGGTTGCCTCTGCCGTGGTTGCGGTCGGCCAAAGCGGGCGCCATGCCGCCCAACCCGGCGACAGCGGTGGCGCCGGCGCCCACGGCGCCCGCCCTGAGGACGTTGCGGCGCGAAAGCGCGGCGGCGGCGATGTCGCCGAAATAGGCGTTGTCGCTCTTGTTGGGCGCCTCGTGGAAGCAGGCGTCGCCGCAGCGGAATCGGCAGGTCTGCCGGGACCGGCCACCGCCGACTTGGCCGATCAGCGGAAGTGAACGGCGGTGGGGCGCGGATTGCGGCACTGGGTCCTCCTATTGCTTGCGGGGATGACCTTCGACCGGGGGCGCGGCGGTCGCGGGGGCCGCGCGCTGGTGGTCGGCGTTCGGTCCGGTAGCGGTGTCCGAACCTTCAAGACCATGGCGGAGAAGTCGTTCGAGGACGTGAATCCACCGTGAATGGCCCGACAATTCGTCACCACACCTGCAGCGCATACGCATCGCGCACGCCGCATGCACCGCCTGCGACCGTCCCGCCGCAGACCGGTTTCCGGGGCGGCGGCGGCCGCGGAGGGAGCCGCGGGACGGGCGCCGCGGCCGCCGGCTGCGGCACGATTGTTTTGACCGGTTCCGGCCACATTCACCCCATTCCGCGGTTGCTACCCGATGGAACCTGCAGAAACCCGTTGCAACCCGGCGCGACCCGCCGGGCCCGACCCGAGCGCCGGTCGGTAACTCCGGGTCCTGATGCGTATACGTGTTCGAATACGGCTCCGAATGCATCGGAGCATGCGCGGTCCCTAACGTGGGACATACCACCCCACCCGATTCACCGGAAGTCAACCCGCGTATTCTGTGCGTGGATGTGACCTCTGAGGCAGTGAGGTCCGGCTCCACTGACCCCCGCACCCGCCCGACACCGATCCGATGAGCGATCCCCTGCGCCTGTGCCAGTACGTCGTGACCCGGCAACGGGCACGAACGGACCGCTGCAGGCGCCGCCGCTCAACGTCACTGCGGCACCGCCGCGGCGTGGCGCCGTCCAACGTCACAGGGGAGTGAGACCCGCATGCCCGACATCCCGACGGCGAGACCGCAGGGCGGCATCGGTCCGCGTACCGCGCTCGCCGAGGCGGGCGACAACCGACCCTCCACCGATCCGGCCAACACCATGGAAGAGCGCCCACCGCCCTCCGGGCCCGGCGACCCGACTGCGCGCCGCAGGTTTCCCGGACTCGCCAGCCAGATCCAGCACGCGCGCCGTTTCGTCGAGCGGATGCTCGCCCGCTCGCCCGAGCTCACCACGGCCACCCTGCTCACGAGTGAGCTCGCAACCAACGCCATTACGCACAGCACGTCGGGCATGCCCGGCGGGAAATTCGAGGTGGCGGTCGATCTGGGCGAGGGCTGGGCGCGGGTGGAGGTCCGCGACCTCGGCAGTCCGGAGCATCCGCGCGCCCAGCACCGCGACGCCTACGACACCAGCGAGCACGGACGGGGCCTGGACCTGGTCGAGGCCCTTGCCGCCAAGTGGGGCAGCGAGGCCCGGCCCGACGGGCTGGGCCGGCGGGTCTGGTTCGAGTTGGTGTGGGACGGCACGGACGCCGCCGCAGACCCGGACGAGTGACCACCGGGCGGCTACTCGCGGCGCGCCCGGGCCACCCGGGGCGCTGGTCGGCGACGAACCTGCAGAAATGCCCATCTCAGCGCCGATTTTCGGGCATTTCTGCAGGGTCACGTCGGTGCGCCGGGTGGACGGGGCAGGCAACGCCGCCAAGCGGGCCCAGGCATGACGAAGGGCCTCCCGCTCGGGGAGACCCCGGTCGTCGTGGGATGTATGGCGGATAGGAAAAACAGGCTGGGCAAAAGCCCATGAACTAACTGTCCTCCTCGGTGTCGGGCGGGGTGCTCGGCAGCCGGTACTTCTCGTACAGCTCGCGCGCGTAGTCCTTGGCTTCTTGGGAGGGCTCTTCGCCGAGTTCCTCGCGGACGAGCTCGTCGAGTTCAGTGTCCTTGCTTTCCATATCTGCAGCTTGCCTGCCGTAGGGGGCGGATCACAAATCAGCGCTCCGGGGACGGGCGCGGAATCCGCGATCCGCGGGGGTCCGCACCTGGGCCGATACCGGTTCCCGGGCGCGGAGTCGCCGCCTCCGGCGCGGCACGGCGCACCGGACGTACCCGGCACCTGGCCACCCGGCCCACTTGAGCCCCCAAGGCACCCGCAGCACCCGCAACCGGGTTCCGCCCTCCCCTGCCGGCGCCCGGTGCCAAGAGCGCCGGCACGCAAAAGGCGGCGGCCGCCGCGGGTGGCTCCCGCGGCGGCCGCCGCCTCAATGCCGGGTGGGACCTGAGGCCCCGGCTGCGTACTGCTGCGAATTACTCCGAACGCGGCTCAGGCGCTGGAATCGCCGCCCGGGTCGCCGGCGGACGCCGACACCTTGCCGGCCTCCTCCTCGCCGGTCCCGGACTTCTCGCGGGCCTTCTGCAGCGCCTTTTCGCGCTTGAGGCGGCGCCGCTCGATACGGCGCTCCTTGCGGCCCTCGGACATGGTGTAGAGCACCGGCACGAGCACCAGCGTGATCAGCGTCGAGCTGATCAGACCGCCGATGACCACGATCGCCAGCGGCTGGGAGATGAACGCCCCGCCGCCGGTGATGCCCAGCGCCATCGGCGTGAGCGCGCCGACGGTGGCCAGGGCGGTCATCAGGATGGGCCGCAGCCGGTGCCGGGAACCCTCGACGACCGCTTCGCGCAGGTCCATGCCGTCGTTGCGGTACTGGTTGATGAGGTCGATCAGCACGATGGCGTTGGTGACCACCACACCGATCAGCATCAGCATGCCGATCATCGCCGCCAGGCCCATCGGCTGGCCGGTGAGCAGCAGCAGCCCGACCGAACCGGTGACCGCGAACGGGATGGACACCAGCAGGATCAGCGGCTGCACCAGGCTCTTGAAGGTCGCCACCATGATCAGGTACACGATGGCGATCGCGGCCAGCATGGCGATGCCCAGCTGGGTGAAGGCGTCGGACTGGTCGGAGCTGACACCGCCGATGTTGGCGGAGGCGCCCTCGGGCAGGTCCAGGCCGTTCAGCGCCTGGGTCAGCTCCGTGGTGACCGCGCCGAGGTCGTCGGCGGTGGGCGAAGCCGACACCGTTGCGGTGCGCACGCCGTCGGAGCGGGTCAGCTCCGGTGCCTGCATGACCTCCTTGACGTCGGCGACGGCACCCAGCCGGATGTCGTCGCCGGTGGCCGTGGTGAGCTCCAGGTCGCGCAGGTCCTCCACTGTCGACGGCTTGGGGATGTCGCGCACGACCATGTCGTGCTGGGTGCCGTCGATGGTGGCGGTGCCGACCTCGGCGCCCTGGAACGCCTGCGAGACCGCTTGGCCGATGGCGCCCTCGGTGAGGCCCTCGTCGGCGGCCTTCTCGCCCTTGACGTCGACGTCCAGCATCGGCTGCGAGGCCGCGATGCTGTTCTCGACGTCGGCGGCGCCGGGGATGTCGCGCACTTCGTCCTCGACCAGGTCGGCGGCCTCGGCCAGGGCCTCGCGGTCCTCGGCTCGGACCTGGACCTCCAGCGAGCTACCGCCCGCGGCTCCCGCCGTGGCGACGCGCAGCTCGGCGTCGGTCTCGACGTCGTCCATGGCCTGGCGCAGCCGGTCCTGGAGCACCGACTGGTCCTCTTCGGGATCGGCGGTGATGGTGTAGCTGATGCTGTTGCCGCCGCCGCCCATCATCGCGGCCATACCGCCGCCACCGCCGCCACCGATGGAGGACTGGTAGGACTCCACCCACGACAAGCCCTCAAGGGTGTCCTCGACCTTTTTGGCCTCTTCGTCCGCCTCGTCCAGCGAGGTGCCCTGCTCCAGCTCCTGCGTGACGGAGTAGGTGTTCTGCCCCTGGTCGCCCAGGAAGCTGGTCTGCAGGTTCGCGGCACCGAAGAACGTGCCGACCAGGATGAGCACGGCCGCGGCCAGCGTGATGAT
Organism: Streptomonospora sediminis; assembly: GCF_054778995.1. Taxonomy (NCBI): domain Bacteria; kingdom Bacillati; phylum Actinomycetota; class Actinomycetes; order Streptosporangiales; family Nocardiopsidaceae; genus Streptomonospora; species Streptomonospora sediminis. The sequence goes on along the minus strand of NZ_BAAGYZ010000082.1, from coordinate 50,323 downwards.
GCGGTGGCGCGTCGACCAGCGGATCACCGGCAGGTAGATGCGCTGCAGCGGCGTGCGCAGCTCGCGCTGGTTCTCCTCGGCCTTGACCCGCTCCAGGTCCTCGGGCGGGACCACGCGCGGACGCATGAACCAGTACGCGAGCACCGGGATGATGGTCAGCGACACCAGCAGCGAGGCGCCCAGCGCGAGGCTGACGGTGACGGCGAAGGGCCGGAACAGCTCGCCGGTCTGGCCGCCGACGAAGCCGATCGGCAGGAACACCGCCATGGTCGTCAGCGTGGCGGAGGTGATGGCCGTGGCCACCTCCTTCACACCCGTGAAGACCGCGTCGAACTTCTCCTCGCCGTAGGACAGGTGCCGTTTGATGTTCTCCAGCACCACGATGGAGTCGTCGACCACGCGCCCGACCGCGACCGTGAGCGCGCCCAGGGTCAGCAGGTTGAGGGAGTAGCCGAACGCCTGCACGCCGATCATGGCCACCAGCAGCGAGACCGGGATGGACACGGCCGTGACCAGGGTGGAGCGCAGCGACAGCAGGAACACCAGGATGACGATGATGGCGAACGCCAGGCCCAGGCCGCCTTCTTCGGCCATCGCCACGATGGAGTCGTTGATGAAGGGTGCCTGGTCGAAGACCACGTTGACCTCGGCGTCGTCGCCGAGCATCGGCTCGATGTCGTCCATCGCCGACTGCACGGCCTCGGAGATCTCGACCGTGTTGCCGTCGGGGGTCTTGGTGATCATCACGCCGAGGCTGGGGTCGCCGTTGGTGCGGGTGATGCTGGAGGCTTCGTCAGTGCGCAGTTCGACCTTGGCGACCTCGCCGAGCCGCACCGGGTCCGATGCGGTCTGCGTTGCGCCGGCCATGCCGGCTGCGGCGCCCGCCCCTGCCGCGGCACCGCCCTGGCCCGCGGCGCCTCCGCCGCCGGGGGTTACCCAGACGTCCTTGACGCCGTCAACGGACTCCAGTTTGCCGCCGGTGGTGACGGTGAGGGACTTGCCGTCCTCGGTGATCTGGCCGCCGGGGGTGAGGGTGCCGCTGGCCTCCAGCGCGCCGGTGAGGTCGCTGACGCTGAGGCCTTCGTCCTCCAGCTTGTCGTCCTTGGGCGTGATGATGACCGAGGACTCGCGGATACCGGTGACCGTGGCCGCACGCACGCCGTCGATCGACTCCAGTTCGGGCACGACCTGCTCCTGGAGCGGGTCGGCCAGCGCCTGGGCGTCGCCGTCGCCTGCGCCGGCGGCCAGCATCACGACGGGGATGTCGTCGGTGCCGAAGGCCGACACCGTGGGGTCGACGTCTTCGGGCAGCATGGCCTCGACCTGGTCGACCGCCTGCTGCACGTCGCGCACGACGGCTTCGCTGCTGTCGCCGTAGTCGAACTCGGCGCTCACCTGGACGGAGCCGGTGCTGGAGGTCGAGGTGTAGCTGACGACGCCGGGAACGCCCTGCACCGCCTGCTCCAGCGGCTCGGCCACGTCGGACTCGACGACCTCGGGGGATGCTCCCTGGTACTGGGCGTTGACCGAGACCATGGGGACTTCGAGTGCGGGCATCAGCGCGCGCTCGGTGTTGACCGTGGCCAGCCCGCCGAAGACAACGGCCGCCAGGGTGATGAGCAGGATGAGCGCCCGGTTGCCGAGGGAGAGCTTCGCTAGCCGGTTCACTTCGCCCCCCTGCGCCGCTGCGCGCCCGTTCGTCGGAAGGGGCGGATCTCGACGCCAAGAGAACACTTGGCAGATTGGGACATGAGAGTCGTTACTCCTCAGGAAGACTTCTCGCGCTGAACGGCACCGCTGCGACGAGCGGTAGATGGTGGAATCGTCATGCGGGCATCAGAACGGGGCCGCACGTGTACTGCCGGGCACGCAGCAACAACGATACTTCGCGACATCGCCCGAATTCACCGTGAGTGAGCCGACATCAGGTGCCTGTCAGGGACGTATCAGGGTGCTATCAGGGGGTCCCCGATACGGCCCGAACCAACGGGAGATCCGGTGACCTGGGCTTTGGTCGCCGGAGCACCGATGCAAGGCGTACACGGCCACCGGGGCGGGCCACTTTCGGCCACCGGCGCGCGGAACCCCGGGGGTCAACGCTGAGCAACGGCCCGGCGGCCTACAGGGGGCCGGGCGGCAACGGCGCCGCGGCGGGCCTGCGGGCGGCCGCCAGAAGGCGCGGCGCAGGCGGAGCCCGGTTCGGCCCGCGGCGCCGGTTCAGCCGGCGGGCACCGGGGTGCTCTCGCCCGGCGGCAGGTGCTCGTCGGCGACCCCCCAGACCACGCGCAGCAGGTCGTCCAGCGCGTGGGTGAGCGAGTCGTCGACCAACTGGTAGCTGACCTGGCGGCCGCGCGCAGTGGTGGTGACCAGGCCGCACTCGCGCAGGCAGGCCAGGTGGTTCGACACGTTCTGCCGGGTAAGTCCCAAGTGCTCGGCAAGGTGAGCCGGGTAGTCGGGGCCGTCGAGGAGAGCGAGCAGGAGGCGGCATCGGGTGGGGTCGGCAAGCGCCCGCCCCAGACGCTGGATGGCTGCGAGGCGCTGCTCGGTGGTCAACATGAAAATCATTTTACAGTATTTGCTGTATTGACAGCCGAGGCTGTATAAACAGTCACGGCTGAACAATCAGCTGCGCGCCGCACCGGACCCGCTCCCGCCCGCCGCGGCGGCGCTGCCGACCCGCCGAACCGCCTAACCGCCGGGCGGCCACCGGAGCGCGGGCGCCGGCTCCGGTCCCCCGCGAGCCCGAGCGCCCGAGCGCCCGTGCAACGCATGCACACAGCAGGAAGAGGAGGAGACACCAATGGGCCACGGACACACCCACAGCCACGGTCCCGCCACCGCCGCCGGTGCCAACCGCGGCCGGCTGGCGATCGCGCTGGGGCTGATGCTGGCGGTGGCCGTGGTGCAGGTCATCGGCGCCTCCATGTCGGGCAGCCTGGCGCTGCTCGCCGACGCCGGGCACACCGTTACCGACTCCTTCGGCGTGGTGCTCGCACTGATCGCGGTGTGGATCGCCAACCGCCCGCCCAGCGCAGACCGCACCTTCGGACTCCAGCGGGCCGAGGTCCTCGCCGCCGCGATCAACGCCCTGGTGCTGTTCGCACTGTGCGGCTTCGTGGCCTACGAGGCGGTGCAGCGGCTGTTCGACCCGCATCCGGTCACCGGCGGCTGGATGGTGGCCGTGGCCGCCCTGGGCCTGGTGGCCAACGTGATCGCGCTACTGGTGCTGCGCGGCGGGCAGCGCCAGAGCCTGAACGTTCGCGGCGCGTACTTGGAGGTACTGGGCGACGCGCTGGCCTCGGTCGGGGTCATCATCGGCGGCCTGGTGATCTGGCTGACCGGCTGGGAGCGGGCCGACTCGCTGATCTCCGTGGGTATCGCCGCCTTCATCGTGCCCCGCGCGTGGGGCCTGCTGCGCGAGGCGGTGCACGTGCTGCTGGAGTCCACCCCGCGCGAGGTCGACCTGGAAGAGGTGCGTGCGCACCTGATGCGCCAACCCGGCGTCATCGACGTGCACGACCTGCACGCCTGGACGATCACCTCGGGCATCCCGGTGATGTCGGCGCACGTGGTGGTCGAGGAGCACCGCCTCGCCGACGCCGGCCGCGTCCTCGACGATCTGCACGCGTGTCTGTCCGGGCACTTCGATGTCGAGCACTCCACACTGCAGTTGGAACCCGACGGACATGTCGACCACGAGGGGGCCCGCCACGCGTGACACACATCACCCCACATACGGTCAGAGTTCGTGACAAAGCCCGAAAGGGCGCCACTGAACCGGCGTTACGCCCGTTGATCTGGACAAAGGGCCCGATTCTCTGGCAAAGTCACCGCTCGGGCTCGGGCGATCTTGGTCGCGCGCCTCACCGGTAAACACCGGCAACCTGCGTATCGGAAGGCCACTCGGCCATCGAACGGCGGCGCAGGGGGTAAGTGGCGTAGCGAGAGGATCGATCCTGCCTGTGGGGGAGACACGACACATGACCAACAGACGGAGCCTGAGCGGACTCGCCGATGCCCTCCGCGAAGACGTCGTCAGCGGGTTCCTGCTCATAGCCGGCGCTGTGGTCGCCCTGATATGGGCCAATTCCCCCTGGGGCCACACCTACGAAGTCATCCGCAACTTCACCTTCGGCCCCGAAAACCTGCACCTGCACCTGTCGGTCGAGGCATGGGCCGCCGACGGGCTGCTGGCGATCTTCTTCTTCGTGGTCGGCAACGAACTCAAGCAGGAGTTCGTCCACGGCGAGCTGCGCAACCCGCGCCGCGCGATGCTGCCCATCGTCGCCGCGCTGTGCGGCATGGCCGTGCCCGCGGCGATCTACGCGGTGATCAACGCCGGTGACGGCGCCGCCCTGCGCGGCTGGGGTATCCCCATGGCCACCGACATCGCCTTCGCTGTGGCCATCCTCGCCGTCGTCGGCCGCTCGCTGCCGCCGGCGCTGCGGACGTTCCTGCTGACTCTTGCCATCGTCGACGACCTGGGCGCCATCGTCGTCATCGCGGTGTTCTACACCGACCACCTCTCCTTCCCCCCGCTGCTGGCGGCCATCGCGCTGCTCGCCGTCTTCGGCTACCTCCAGCGCGGCGGCGGCCTCGCCCGGGCCCTGAACCGCTCCCCCGTGCCCAACTGGCTGGTTTATGTCCCGCTGGCGGCGGCCATCTGGGCGCTGATGCACGCCAGCGGTGTGCATGCCACCATTGCCGGGGTCGCCATGGGCCTGCTCATGCGCACGGTGAGCCTGCCCGACGAGGCCGGCGACCCCAGTCACCGCGTGGAGCACATGATCCGGCCGTGGTCCTCCAGCGTGGTGCTGCCGGTGTTCGCGCTGATGTCGGCGGGGGTGGTGTTCACCGGTCTCGGCACGATCCTCACCGACACCGCGGCGGTGGGCATCATCGTCGGGCTGGTGGGCGGAAAACTCATCGGCATCTTCGGCGGGGCCTGGGTCACGACCAAGCTGACCAGCGCCGAGCTGAACCCGTCGCTGCGCTGGATCGACATCTGCGGCATGTCGCTGCTGGCCGGTATCGGATTCACCGTGTCCCTGCTCATCACCGAGCTGTCCTTTGCCGACCATCCGCAGATGATGGAGGACGCCAAGGCCGGCGTGCTGCTGGCATCCTTGATCGCGACCGTGCTCGCCGCCGGCGTACTGGGTGTGCGCAGCGTGCAGTACCGCAGGCAGGGCCCGATCCCGCCCAAGCGCCGGGCCGGCTCCCCCGGGCACGGAGCCCACTGACGGCCTCTGGTGGCGCCCAGGCCCGACACGCCGGGGCTCCCCCAGTAGGCGGTCGCGCCGTGGGCGCGGTTTCATGGGAAACGACAGCGGCCCCGGCGGGCCGCGGCCCCTCCCAAACGCTCCCGCCGCCTGCGCCCCCGGCCTCGCCAGTGCGGCAGCGACTGAAGGCGATACAACAGGACCACGATGCAAGTGAAAACGCCAGCGCGCGGCTCGCGCGTACGCAGTCTGCTATCCCGCAGGCTGCGGCGCCTACCGCGGCCGCGGCCGCCGCAAGGCCTGCGCAAAGCAGCGTGGTCGAGCCCTGCTCGGCTGTTCGTGGCGCTGTTCGTCGTGGTCGACCTGCTCGGCACCGGCCTGCTCCTGCTACCCGCCGCTCAGACCGGGGGCACCGACCTCTCCGTGGTCGACGCGTTGTTCACGTCCACAACGGCGCTGGCGGTGTGCGGGCTCAGCACCATCGGGATCGGCTCGGAGCTGACCGTTTTCGGCCAGGTGGTGGTGGCCGTGCTGATCCAGGTCGGCGGCATCGGCATCATGACCCTGGCCTCGGTGCTCAGCGTTGTGGTGATCCACAGGTTCGGGCTGCGCATGCAACTGGGTGTCCAGGCCGAGACCCGCAGCCTGAGCGTGGGCGACGTGCGCGGCATCGTCGGCCGGGTGGTGCGCGCCAGCCTGGTGTGCGAAGCCGTGCTCGCCGCGGTGCTCGTGCCCCGGATGTGGCTGGGCCACGGGATCCCGCTGGGCGAAGCGTTCTACAGCGGGGTCTTCCACGCGATCTCCGCGTTCAACAACGCCGGGCTCTCGCTCTACGACAACAGCCTGACCCGGTTCTCCGGCGACGCCCTGATCCTATGGCCGGTGGCGCTGGCCACCATCCTGGGCGGCCTGGGGTTTCCGGTGCTGCTGGAGCTGCGCCGCCACCTGCGCACCCCGCGTGCCTGGACGCTGCACGCCAAGCTGACCGTGTGCACCAGCGCGCTGCTGTTCGCCGCGAGCGTGGTGCTCGTGCCCGCCCTGGAATGGGGCAACCCGGGCACCCTGGGCCCGTTGAGCACCTGGGCCAGGCTGGTCGACGGCGCCTTCCACGGAGTAATGCCGCGCAGCGGCGGGTTCAACGTGGTCGATGTGGGCGCCATGGACCAGTCCACGCTGCTGGTGACCATCATGCTGATGTTCGTGGGCAACGGCAGCGCCGGCACGGCCGGCGGCATCAAGGTGGCCACCCTGGCGGTGATCTTCCTGGTCGTCTGGGCGGAGATCCGGGGACACCCCAGCGTGCACATCTTCGGCCGCCGGCTGACCACCGGCGTCATCCGCGAGGCGCTGAGCCTGCTGTTCCTGTCGATGACCGTCGTGGTGGCGTCCACAGTAGGGCTGCTGGTGACCACGCCCTTCCAGCTCGAACAAGTGCTCTTCGAGGTAGTCTCGGCTTCCGGGGTCGTCGGGCTGTCGACCGGTATCACCGCCGATCTGCCCGAACCCGCCCAACTGCTGCTCGTCGTGCTCATGCTGGCCGGGCGCATCGGGCCCATCACGTTCGCCTCCGCACTCGCGCTGCGCGAACATACGCGGCGCTACGACCTTGCGGAGTCGCGGCCGATCATCGGTTGAGCCGGCCCCCTGAACCGCAGGGGTCCAGCGGCCACGGGACCGCCGACCGGTGGCCGCATACGAGGAGACGGAGAAAACAGTGCAGCGCAGCAGGCCCCACGACAAGCGAGTCCTGGTCATCGGGCTGGGGCGGTTCGGCAGCTCCCTGGCGCTGGAGCTGGTCGCCCACGGCTGGGAGGTCCTGGGTATGGACTCCAGCCCCCGCCTGGTGCAGGCGTTCTCCGAATCGCTGACCCACACCGTGGTCGCCGACGCCACCGACGACGAGGCGCTGCGCCAGGTCGGTGCGCACGAGTTCACCCGCGCCGTCGTGGCGATCGGCACCCATCTGGAGGAGAGCATCCTGGCCGCCTCCCTGCTGGTCGACATGGGCGTGCCGCACATCTGGGCCAAGGCCACCAGCCGCCGGCACGGGCGCATCCTGCAGCAGATCGGCGCGCACCACGTGGTCCTGCCCGAGCACGACATGGGTGAGCGGGTGGCGCACCTGGTATCAGGGCGGATGCTGGACTACGTCGAGCTGGAAGAGGACTTCGCGCTGGGCAAGACCCGCGCGCCGCGCGAGATGATCGGCCGCAACCTCGGCGAGACCAAGGTCCGCACCAAGCACGGGATCACCGTGGTGTGCATCAAACGCCACGGCGAGCAGTTCACCTACGCCACCGCCGAGACCGTCCCGCAAAAGGGCGATGTCATCGTGGTGGCCGGCAAGACCGACGACGTCGAGCGGTTCGCCGAGATCGCCTGAGGCGCCGGCCGCCGCAACCCCGGCCCTGCGGGCGGATCGCGCCCGCGGGTACCCGCGCCGGACGCGTCTCGGACCGGCTGCGCTCGGGTCCCGCTCCCGCTCAGCCCGGACATACCGGTAGAAGCTCACAAAGCCGGAAAATTGACAACCATTTTCATTGTCCTCATGATGAATGCATGCGAGGACGGACGTTTGTCAAGGTGGCCGCGCTGAGCGCGGCAGGGATACTCACGGTGGCAGGCTGCGGCAGCGGCGGCCAGGAGGGCTCGCCGGACGGGGGCGAGCGGCTGAGCGTGGTCACCGGCGTGTACCCGCTGGAGTGGCTGGCCGGCCGGATCGGCGGCGACCACGTCGAGGTCACCAACCTGACCGAACCCGGCGCCGAACCGCACGACCTGGAGCTCACCCCCCGCCAGATCGGCACCGTCGGCGAGGCCGACGTGACCTTCTACATCAGCGGGCTGCAGCCGGCCGTGGATGACGCCGTCGACTCCCAGGGCGGCGAGAGCGCGCTCGACGTCGCCGACCTGGTCGACCTGCGCACCCTGGAGGCCAACGCCGAGGCCGCCGAACACGGCCACGGCGCCGAGGAGAGCGGTCACGAGCACGGCGAGGGCGAAGGCGGCTCCGGCCACGAACACGGTGGCGCCGAAGAAGGCGGCGAAGGCGAAAGCGGCCACGAGCACGGCGAAGGCGAGGGCGGCGGCCACGGGCACGACCACGGCGACCTCGACCCGCACATGTGGTTGGACACCGAACGCTTCGCCGAGGCCGCCAACGGTCTGGCCGACCGCCTCAGCAAGGCCGACCCGGACCACGCCTCCGACTACGCGGCCAACGCCGAGTCGGTGACCGGCCTGCTCGGCGACATCGGCACCGAGTACGACGAGGGCCTGGCCGAGTGCGACAGCCGCGACATCGTCGTGAGCCACAGCGCCTTCGGCTACCTGGCGGCGCGCTTCGACCTCAACCAGATCAGCCCCGCAGGGCTCGACTCGCACAGCGAGCCCTCACCCAAGCGCATCGCCGAGGTCGCCGAGACCGTCCGCGAGCACGACATAACCACGGTCTTCAGCGAACCGCTGGCCGACGGGCAGGTCGCCGAGACCATCGCGGACGAGTCCGGCGCCGAGACCGCGGTGCTCGACCCCATCGAGGGCATCACCGACAAGTCGCCCGGCGACGACTACCCCTCCATCATGCGCGGCAACCTGGAGACCCTCACCGGCGCGCTGGGCTGCTCCTAGAAGCTTTGCCGGGTGGGGCGCGCCAACAGCCCGCGCCCACCGCCCGCGCGCGCCACTGGCCGGCCCGCCGCCGAACGAAGCCCTCACCTTCGCTCGGCGGCGGGCCGGCCCACTTGTTCCGGGCCCGGCAATGGTGTCCGCCGCGCGCCCGAGCCCCCTCATCTGGGGGTGAACACTAGAGAACCGCAGCCAAGTAGGGACATGGAGATGCACGTGCGCTATCCTGCACAAAGTATGGTGCTAATGCACGTGCATTGGATAGTGCATCGGGCTGTGCACCAGTTGGTTCCACAGAGACAGGAGTTTCCATGAGCGCCTACAACGGCATCTCGGCCACCGAACTCCAGCACGTCACCTGGCAGAAAAGCCAGCGCAGCAACTCGCAGGGCGCCTGCGTCGAAATGGCCAAGCTGACCGACGGTTCCATTGCGATGCGCAACTCCCGCTTCCCCGACGGCCCCGCTCTCGTATACACCCAGGCCGAGGTCGACGCGCTCATCCTCGGCGCCAAGGACGGCGACTTCGACAACTTGCTCGGCTGACTCCCTCCCCTCACCGGCAAGCCGAGCACCCGCTCAGCGATAGCGGGGGCGCATAGCTCAAGAGCCCCGCGGTCCGCGGCCGAACAGGCCGCACCGCGGGGCTTTTCGCGTTTACTGGTACCCGGCCGCAGGGCGCCTGCAGGCCGGGCAGGCAGGAGCCGACTGGCCGGTTGGCCGGCTAGGCCAGGTCGTCGATCATCGACTTGAGAATGTCCTTGGTGTGGTTCGGCGGCTCGGCGATCACGCTCAGCCGCTCCATCGCCATGGTGTAGGAGTCGATCTCGGCTCGGCGGTCGAGGCACATCGAGCCGGTGAGCTGCTCCAGGTAGATGATGTCGGACAGCCCGAAGTCGGGGTAGCGCAGAATCGTGAATGTTCCGGCCTCGGCGGCGTGCACACCCACGCTGAAGGGAATGATCTGCAGCGTGATGTTCGACCGCTCGCTGAGCTTGATCAGGCGCTCCAACTGCCCGCGCATGGTGTCGGGGCCGCCTACCGGCCGGCGCACTGCGGCCTCGTCGATGATGGCCCAGAGCTTGCACCCGTTGTCGCCCTCTATGTGGCGCTGTCTGCGCATGCGCACGGCCACCCGGTCCTCGGCCATGGGGTCGGGGATGGCGCGCCCCGCAGCGATGACCGCGCGGGCGTACTCCTCGGTCTGCAGCATGCCCGGCACGAACTGCGCCTCGTAGACCCTGATCCGGGTGGCGGCCTCCTCAAGGCCCACATAGACCTGGAACCAGTTCGGCAGCGACTCGCCGTAGGTCTGCCACCAACCCGGTTTCTTGGAGTCGCGCGCAAGCTGGACCATCGTCTGAATCTGGTCTTTATCCGTGACCCCGTATAACTTCAGCAGGTCCTCGACATCGCGGACCTTGAAGCCCACCCGCCCCAGTTCCATCCGGCTGATCTTGGACTCCGAGCCGCGGATGTAGTGGCCCGCCTCGCCGCGGGTCATCCCGCGGGCTTCGCGGTACTTGCGCAGCTCGGACCCCAGCAGCATACGGCGGACTGTGGGACCGCTCCCCCTCTTCAGACGAGCTATGTCCACAGCCGCTGCCTCCCTACTCATCGCTGCCCGCGGCCCGACCGTGTTCAGGGGCCGCCGCGCTGCGCGGAACGCCCACGCACACCCCACGATATCGCCGATGCGGTCGGCATCTCGAAGGACGGCACCCGAGAAACCGCAAGCATCGCATGCGACCGCCCAGGCCCGGAACAGGTCGAACGGCCCCTATAAGGGCCGCGAAAACCCCACCTCACCCAAAACGCGCCCAGACATGCTTTCCAGAGGGCAACATGGGCAGAACGCCCCAGCCACTGCAGAAGCACGTGACCAGGTGCAGACCCCGCCCGCTTTCGACCTGGAAGTCGGGATCGCGCCGCGCGGGCATGCGGTCGCTGCGGTCGCGGACCGCGCAGACCAGTTCCGAGCCGTTGCGCAGCATGCTCAACTGGATGGGATCGTCGGCGGTTCCGGGCTCGGCCGCCGCCGGCCGGCGCCCGTGCCGCAGCGCATTGGTGACAAGTTCGGAGACCACAAGCTCGGCGTCGGGAGCGTGGGCCGGCATTTCCCACCGCCGCAGCACGCTGAGGCAGATCTCGCGCGCCGTGGCCGCCGCCCCGGGTTCGGCCGCCAGGCTCCACGAGAGCAGGTCGCAGCAGGGTGGAACGGCGGTGTCCGGCGACCCGCTCAGCAGGCAGGCGGTCCACCAGGCTCTGGGCGAGAGAGCCGGCAGAGGCCCCGGACGCTGTCCGTCGTGGAGTCTTCCCATCGATCCGCGGGCTGGCTGTCCGGTCACCGCGATCCCCTCGCAGTCGTGTATCGGGTTCCGGGCCCGGGCCGAGGCGCCCGGCTCCCGAAACGTCCTGGCGTTCGCGCGCGCATAAGCCATCTGCACGTGCATTCTCCGCTTGCACGCATCCTAGGGCACCGACGGGCCCGACTTCAGAAAAAGCGTGGAGTTCGCCACAGAGTTTTCGCCGGCGAAACGGCGGCAAGCCGTCGACCGGCCCAAACGCGCCGATGGGCGCGCACATCCCGCGCCCGGACCGCCGATCCGGCGCGGGGCGGGCCGGCAGGCCGCAGCCGGGGGCCGGGAGCAGCCGGGGCCGCCCCTGCCCGCGCCGCCTCCCGGCACCGGGCAACGCAAGGGCCGGGCGGGAACGGCGGCCGGACCGCCTCAGGCGGCGAGCGTGCGGTGGACGCGGTCGGGGTAGTCGGTGATGATCCCGTCGACGCCGTCGCGGATCAGCCGGCGGATGGCCTGGTCGTTGTTGGCGGTCCAACCGAACATCGACAGCCCTTGCGCGTGGGCGTGGCGCACGTAGTGGGCCGAGACCCGCAGGTGGTGCGGGTTGATCAGCCGGGCGTACTGGGCGATCCGGCGCAGGCCGTAGCGGCCGTAGGTCTTGCCCAGCGCAGCGGTGTGCAGCCCCGGGACCTCGCCCGCCATCGCCCGCAGCGTGACCCAGTCGAAGCTCTGCAGGATGAGCCGGCCCTCGGCGCCGGCTTCGCGCCAGTGCGGCTCGGTGCGGATCTCCTCGGCAAGGCGGCGGCCCATGGTGCGGTCGCGCCGGTGCACTTTCAGCTCGACCAGCGCGCCCAGCCCTTCCCGGCGCAGTACCGCCAGGCACTCCTGCAGCGTGGGAACGCGCTCTCCGGCGAATTCGGCGCCGAACCAGGATCCGGCGTCCAGGCGGCGGATCTCGGCCAGGGTGAAGTCGGCGACGTTCCAGCTGCGGCGCTCGGGGTACACGCGGGCGGCATCGGTGGTTCTACGCAGCGAGGCGTCGTGCAGCACGACGAACGCACCGTCGGCGGTCTGGCGCACGTCGATCTCGGCCATGTCGGCGCCGCGCCGACGGGCCTCGCGCAGGGCGGCAACGGTGTTCTCAGGGGCGTAGGCGGAAGCCCCGCGGTGGGCCACGACGATCACGGCCGCCACCCCCGCCGGGAGCCACCCGGGTCGGCGCAGCGGGCTGCGCCGGGTTCCGCTGCCGAACCGGACACCTTGCGCGCCGGAGCACCGGCGAGCGACATGGCCACCGCCTCTTTCCACTCGGTCCTGGTGGGGCCCGCCTCAAGCCTCACCGCTCCTGGCCAACACGGGGTGGCCGAGGAGTGATCGCCCGGTGGAGTGCGCCGGGCGGTTGCCCGGTCGCCGACGTCGGGTCGGTCACGCGTATCACGGGCGGATTCACAGAGTCACGATACCGCTGATTCGGGCAGAAATCCGTTACGGCGGGTAGTGGCCGGTAGACCCTACCAGAACGGTGGTACCAGCACCCGTTCAACGGGTACCGGGGCCGGATTCGGCCGCAAAACGCCGCACCGGCCGACGGAGTGCGCACTACTGGTGCCCGGATGGACACAGTGCGCACTCACTGCACCCGCTTCCCCGCTCTCTACCGCCGGCCCGGCGGGACCGGCTGCGATTACCGTGTGTAATGTATTCCGCGTCCGCTTCACCGCAGCCCCGAGGCCGGCAGCCCGTAGAAGTCGCGCGCGTTGGCCCCCAGCACGGCGTTGGTATGCCGGGGCCCCACGGTTTCGGTGACCAGGTCCAGGTCGGCGGGGTCGAAGGGGCGCGGCGCACGGGTTCCGGGCAGGTCGGTACCCGCCATCAGCGCACCGGGGTTGACCTCGGCGATGGCGCGCAGGGCGGCGGGCACGTCCAGATCGACACGGCCGAAACCGGTCGCCTTTACCCGCGCGCCCGATCCCACCAGCGCCAGCAGCGCCGGCAGCCCCTCCTGCGACAACCCGAGGTGGTCGACGCTGACCCGCGGCAGCGGGGCGATGCGCGGCGCCAGGGCACGCAGCTCCCGGGAGTCGACGTAGAGCTCGGTGGGCCAGTTGAGCAGCTCGGCCGCGCGCCTGCCCAACTGCACCAAGGCGTCGAGGTCGTCGACCGTTCCCCGGTACAGGTTCAACCGCAGCGCGCGCACGCCCGCGGCGTGCAGGTCGCGCAGGTGGGAGTCGGAGGTGTCGGCGGCGAGCTGGGCCACGCCGACAAAGGCCGGACCGAGCTCGCTCAGGGCAGCGGCCAGGAATTCCTGGTCGGTGCCGTTGAACGACCCCGCCACCACGGCACCGCCGGTGACGCCCAGCTCCCGGACGCGGTGGAGGTAGTCGGCTGCGGTGAACGGGGCGGGGCGGTAGCCCTCGTTTCCGGGCAGCTCGAAGCGCGGATCGATGATGTGCAGGTGGGCGTCGAACAACGCCGATGCCTCGTTTCGGCCGGGATCAGGGACAACCGCACAGGAAAGGTCGGGCCGGAGCGTCCTGTGCGGTCAGCTCGGCCCGAGCGACCACGGTAGCCCCCTGGGAAGCGCCGCGTCGCCAAGGCCCGTTGGTCCGCTACCGGCCACGCTGCCTTTGCGGTGCGGCTGCTCCTCCGCCCCGCCGCCCGGCGTGCACAGGGTCACCACATACCACCTGGTCGGTATGAAGCGGATAGGATCTCCCCGATGTGTTCCGGACCACTCCCGACCGAAAGGTAGCCACATGCCAGAGACCCCGCGTGTCGCAATCGTCACCGGCGCCGCCCGCGGCATCGGCGCCGCGACAGCGCGCAGGTTGGCCGCCGACGGACGCGCCGTCGCCGTCGTCGACCTCACAGAAGGCGATGCGCAGGCCACCGCCGACCTCATCACCGCCGACGGCGGCACGGCGATCCCGGTGGGCGCCGACGTCAGCGACGCCGACCAGGTGGCCGCCGCGGTCGCCCAGGTCGCCGAACGCCTCGGCCCGCCGCAGATCCTGGTGAACAACGCCGGCGTGCTCCGCGACAACCTCCTGTTCAAGATGTCCGAGGGCGACTGGGACACGGTGATGAACGTGCACTTGCGCGGCAGCTTTCTGATGTCGCGCGCCGCCCAGGCGCACATGACCAGTGCCGGCTGGGGCCGCATCGTGTCGCTGTCGAGCACGTCCGCCCTGGGCAACCGCGGCCAGGCCAACTACTCCACGGCAAAGGCCGGCCTGCAGGGCTTCACCAAGACGCTCGCCGTCGAGCTCGGCAAGTTCGGAGTCACCGCCAACGCGGTGGCGCCCGGGTTCATCGCCACCGACATGACCAGGGCGACCGCCGAGCGGGTCGGCATGGACTTCGAGGACTTCAAAGCGGCTGCCGCCGCGGAGATCCCCGTGCGCCGCACAGGGGTGCCCGAGGACATCGCCGCGACCGTATCCTTCCTCGCCGGCGAGGACTCCGGCTTCGTCTCCGGCCAGGTCATCTATGTGGCCGGCGGCCCGCGGGACTGACATCCCCGCCGGCACCGCCGCCGGCACGGCTCCACCCCCGACATCCGTCCCGACCGCGGAGGTTCCATGACTACGGCTGAGGCGGGAGCGTCGCTCGACGCCCCCGCACTGCGGCAGCGGGTCGCCGGCTTCGTCGCCGAACACGACCCCGAGACCACCGACCCACACGATTTCCTTGCCGCGCGCTTCGACGCCGGCCTGGCCTGGGTGCACTTCCCCGAGGGCGAGGGCGGCCTGGGCGCACCGCGCGCGCTGCAGGCCGTCGTCGACGAGGAGTTCGAGCGCCTGGGCTGCACCCCCGCCGGCCGCGAGGGCCTGGTCATCGGCCTGGGCATGGCCGCCCCGACCATCCTGGCCTACGGGACCGCCGAGCAGCGCGCCCGCTACCTCAAGCCCCTCTACACCGGCGAGGAGGTCTGGTGCCAGCTCTTCAGCGAGCCCGGCGCCGGATCCGACCTGGCGGCGCTGGGCACCCGCGCAGTGCGCGAAGGCGACTCCTGGACCGTCACCGGCCAGAAGGTGTGGACCTCGCTGGCCCACCGCGCCCACTTCGCGATCCTCATCGCCCGCACCGACCCCGACGTGCCCAAACACAAGGGGATCACCTACTTCATCTGCGATATGGCCGCCGACGGCGTGGACGTGCGTGCGCTGCGCCAGTTGACCGGCGAGGCCGAGTTCAACGAGGTCCACCTCGACAGCGTGCGCATCCCCGACTCCCAGCGCCTCGGCGGCGTGGGCGAGGGCTGGCGCGTCGCCCAGACCACGCTGATGAACGAGCGCGTCTCCATCGGCGGCCACCCCGAGCCGCGCGAGGGCGGGCTCATCGCGGCCGTGTCCGGCATCTGGCGGTCGCGCCCCGAGGTGCGCACCCCCGGGCTGCACGACTCGCTGCTGCGGCTGTGGGTGGACGCCGAGGCCGCGCGGTTGACCAAGGAGCGGCTGCGCCAGCAGCTGGCGGTCGGCCAGCCCGGCCCCGAAGGGTCGGCGGCCAAGTTCTCCTTCTCCCGGCTCAACCAGGAGATCTCCGGGCTGGAGCTGGAGATGCTCGGCGGCGAAGGGCTGACCTACGACGACTGGACGTTCCGCCGCCCCGAAGGCGTCGAATTCGCCAAGCGCTCGGCGGGCTTCCACTACCTGCGCAGCAAGGGCAACTCGATTGAGGGCGGCACCTCGGAGATCCTGCGCAACATCATCGCCGAGCGCGTCCTGGGGCTGCCGGCCGAGCCCCGCGTCGACAAGGACGTGGCCTGGAAGGACCTGCCCAAGTGAGCGGCGCACGGGTTGCGGCGGGCAGGAGCTTACGGGCGATGGACGGCCACCGGACAACGACGGCGGCGCGCCGGGCGCGCGCGGAACAGGGAGCGCGATGAGCGAGAAGCAGCTCGACCTGCTCTACAGCGGGATCGAAGAGGAACTGCGGGCGAGCGTCCGCTCGCTGCTGGAGGACAAGAGCCCGCCGTCCGCGGTGCTGGCGCGGGTCGAGGGTGACCAGGTCACCGACACCTCGCTGTGGAAGGAACTGGCCGATATCGGCGCCGCCGGCCTGCCCATCCCCGAGGAGTTCGGCGGTGCCGGGGCCGGTCTGCGCGAAAGCGCGGTGGTCGCCGAGGAACTCGGCCGCGCCGTGGCGCCGGTGCCGTTTCTGGGCAGCGCGGTGCTGGCCACCGCGGCACTGCTGGAAACCGTCCCCGGCTCCGGGGCGGGAGCCGCAGCGCCGGCGGAGCTGGGCGCCCTGGCGGCCGGCGGCTCCACCGCCGCGCTCGCGGTCGGGCTGGCCACCGTGCCGGGGTCGCCCTTCCCCGAGGAGGTGCGCGAGCAGGGCGGCCTGCTGCAGGGCGCCGTGAGCGGCGTCGTCGACGCGCTGACGGCGGACACCCTGGTCGTGCCGGCGGTCGGCTCCGACGGGCCGGGCCTGTACGCGGTCGCGGCCGAGGAGGTCCGCGTCACTCCGGTCGTCAGCCTGGACCTCACCCGCCCGCTGGCCGGCATCTCGCTGGACGGTGCGGTGGGCAGGCGGCTGGCCTCGGGGGCGGACGCGGAGCGGGCGCTGGACAGCGCCCTGGTGACGGGTGCGGCGCTGCTGTCGGCCGAGCAGCTGGGCGTGGCCCAGTGGGCGCTGGACACCACCGTCGACTACGTCAAGACCCGCACGCAGTTCGGCCGGCCGGTCGGTTCCTTCCAGGCGGTCAAGCACCGGCTGGCGGACCTGTGGGTGGCGGTCTCCCAAGCGCGGGCGGTGGTGCGCAGCGCGGCAAGCGCCGCGGCGGCCGCGCAGGAGCCCGGCGCCGGGCCTGCGGAAGCCGCCCAGGCGCGGGCCGAAGCCCGAATCAACGCCTCCCTCGCCCAGGCGTTCGTGTCGGGTGTGGCGGTCAAGGCCGCCGAGGAGGCGGTGCAGTTGCACGGCGGGATCGGCTTCACTTGGGAGCACCCGGTGCACCTGTACCTCAAGCGCGCCAAGAGCGACGCGCTCGCCCTGGGCACGGCCGACCGGCACCGCCTCGCGCTGTCGCAACAGGTGGATCTGCCCGCGCCGACGGGCTGAGCCGCTTACTGCGCGGCAGCAGGGCCGGGCTCCGGGGTACGGCCGGGGCGCGGGACGCCGGGCGGGCCCCGGTGTGCCGGCGGCCGGAAACGGCCGGCCGGCGCGCCGGGAGCCTGCGGCGCGGGCGGTGCGGCGTGGTGCGGTGGGGGCGGCGTGCTGCGTGCGCCGGGACGTGCCGACCGCGCGGACCGTTCCGGTCAGGCGGCGGCCGCGGCCTTGGCGATGCGTTCGGCGGCCGAATCGATGTCGGCGGCGCTGATGTCCAGGTGGACGACCAGCCGCAGCCGGTCCGGGCCCAGCGGCACGCAGCCCACGCCCTCGCGCGCGAACAGCTCGGCGTAGTGCCGCGCCCTGCCGTCGGGGACGCTCACCACGACCATGTTGGTGCGCGCCTCGGCGGCCAGCGGCGGTGTGCCGGCGATCCGCTCGGCCAGCCGTTCGGCGCGCGCGTGGTCCTCGGCGAGCCGGTCGCGGTGGTTGCGCAGCGCGTACAGCGCCCCCGCCGCGATGATCCCGGCCTGGCGCATGCCGCCGCCCAGCAGCTTGCGTGTCCGCCGCGCCTCGGCGACGGTGTCGGCGCCGCCGGCCAGCGCGGAGCCCACCGGAGCGCCCAGGCCCTTGGAGAAGCACACCGACACCGTGTCGGCGCCTGCGGCCGCCTGTTCCGGGGTCGCGCCCAGTGCAACGGCCGCGTTCCACAGCCGGGCACCGTCGAGGTGCAGCAGCATTCCGCGGCTGCGGGCGAAGTCGCCGACCCGGCGCTGCTCGTCCGGCGGCACCACCCGCCCGGTGAAGGTGTTCTCCAGGCAGATCAGCCGCGGCCGGGCGCGGTGCACGTCGTCGGCGCCCCGGGCCCACTCCTCCAGCAGCCCGGCGTCGGGGTAGCCCTGTTCGGCGTCGTAGATGCGGGGCAGCACGCCGGACAGCACCGAGCTCGCGCCCTGCTCGTTGCCGATCACGTGGCCGTCGCGGTGCGTCCAGACCTCGTCGCCGCGGCGGGTGGCGGCGTAGACCGCGATCTGGTTGGCCATGTGCCCCGAGGGGACGTACAGCGCGGCCTCCTTGCCCAGGAGCGCCGCCGTCTCCTCTTCCAGTGCCCGGACGGTGGGATCCTCGCCGAACACGTCGTCGCCCACCTCTGCCTCAGCCATGGCCCGCCGCATCCCGGGGGTGGGGCGGGTGAGCGTGTCCGAGCGAAGGTCGATCATGCGGGACTCCGTTCTGCCCGATATCTGCTGGTGAGGCCGATTGCTCACTCTAGTGGCGTGCCGCATGGCCTTGGTCGGGTGGATCGGTGACCGGGTGGCCCCCTGCCCCCAGGCGGTCACCGGCGGCGGGCGGCCCCGCGCCCCCTCAGTCGATTCCGCGGGCGGTGAGGGCTTCGCCGAGTGAGTCGGCCGAACGCAGCAGGCCCACGATCACCGGCACCACCATCGCGTCGGGCCGGCCGCGCAGGCCGCGGGCGATGTAGGCCTCGCGCGATGCCCGCCAGGAAGCGGCGACCAGCGGGATGCACCTGATGGTCAGGGCGAGCGCCAGGGCCACCCGCCGCGGGTCGGCTCCCAGGCGGGCCAGCGGGCGGGCGAGGCGCTCGAACAGGTCCAGCATTTCGCTGACCCGGGTCGAGGCCGTCACCAGGCCCGCCAGCAGCGCCGCCGCCGCGAGCTGCCCGCACACCCGGGCCGCCGCCTGCCAGTCCCCCGCCAGCCACTGGAACAGCGCGATGGCGGCCAGGAACAGTGCCAGTGCGCGCAGGGTGCGCCACACCGGGCGGACTCCCAGCCCGCACACCGGGTACAGCAGGGCGACGAGGGCCGCCGCGGCCAGCGAGACGGCGGTGTTGGCGGCGGCCACAACGGCGGCCACGGCCACCACGAGGACCAGGAGCTTTGCACCGGCCGGCAGCCGGTGCAGCACCGCCCCGCGCGAACGCGGCGGGACGTAGAGGCCGGTCATGCTCATTGCCGCCGGCCGCTCTCGGGGTGCGGTTCGCGGTTCTCCGGGGGCGGGGCGGAGGTTTCGGGCCCCATCAGCGCGGTGTAGTGCGCGGCCGCCGCTGCCGGTGCGCCGTCGAACACGATCCGCCCCTCGTCCATGACCAGCACGCGGTCGAAGCCGCTGAGCGTGTCGAGGTTGTGGGTGAGCAGCACGACCTGCTGCGGCAGTTCCCGCAGCGTCTCCTCGATGACGGCGGTGTTGCGCAGGTCCAGCAGCGTGGTCGGCTCATCGCACACCAGCACCTCGGGTTCGGTGACCAGCACCGATGCAAGGGCGAGCATCTGGCGCTGGCCACCGGAGAGCAGGTGTGCCGGGTGGTCGCGGTGTCCGGCCAAGCCGTGGCGCTGCAGGACCGCCGCGACCCGCGCCTCGATCTCGGCGCGGTCCAGGCCGCTGCGGCGCAGGCCGATGGCGACGTCCTCGGCCACTGTCGGCATGACGATCTGCGCCGCGGCGTCGGAGAACACGAACCCCACCCGGCGCCGGATCTCGCGGGCGTGGCGGCGCGTGTCGAGCCCGTCGAGCAGCACGCGCCCGGAGTCGGGCACCACCAGGCCGTTCAGGGTACGGGCCAGCGTGGACTTGCCGGAGCCGTTGGCGCCGATGACGCCGATCCGGTGCTCGCTCAGCTCCAGGTCGATGCCGCGCAGCACCGCACGACCGTCGTAGGCGTGGGAGACCCCTTCCAGGCGCAGCGTCATGCCGTCCGGTCCTCCGGGCCACCGGATTCGCCGGCTCCGGTGGAATCGGCGGGCCCGGCGGGTGCGGCGGACCCGGCCGGGTCGGTGCCGCTGCCGCCGCTGGTGCCGGCTGCCGTGCCGCTGCCGGCCGCAACGGGCCGCCCGGCCGGCGGCACAGGGTAGGCCCGGTGCACGGCGGCGGCGATTCCGGCGGCCAGCGCGGCCTTTGCCAGGTCGCCGGGCAGGAACACGCCCACGCCCAGAATCGATGCCAGCAGCCCGTCGCCGAGGGCGACCGTGCTCCAGGGCACGCCGACCAGGTAGACCACGCCGATGCCGCCGACGATGTTGGCGCCCAGCCCCGGCCAGAAGCGGTAGCGCGGCAGCATGAGATGCACGAGCAGCCCGATGACCAGGGCTCCGGCGACCCAGCCGAGCATGTAGCCGCCGGTGGGGCCGACGAACGGCGCCGGGCCGGCGCGCCCGCCCGGCAGCAGCGGCAGTCCGGCCACGACGAGCGCCAGGAAGGTCAGCACGGCCAGCGAGCCGCGTTTGGCACCGAGGATGCTCGGGGCGAGCATCACCCCGAGCGTCTGCAAGGTGATCGGCACCGGGCCGACCGGGATGGCCACCGGCATGCTGAGCACGGCGAGGAGAGCGGCGAATACGCCGATGAGCGCAATGTCGCGCGCGGCCAATCCGCGGCGGCGAACCGTGCTGTCGGAAGTTTCAGGCATGGGGGAAATCGTCCTCTCCGTACGCATCCTGGTCGGCGGGCGTGCTCCCTATTGTCGACTATGCGGGGCAATGCCGGATGACCCGCCCTTACCAGGCGCCGCACAGCGGCCGCCGGGCGCCCGGCGGCCCCGGTCAGGGCGGGCGGGCACGGTGGCCGCCGTTGGCCGGGGCGCCGGGGCGGTGGTCGGCGATGACCATGCGGAAATGCCGCTCTCAGCTTTAGAGTCTCGGCATTTCTGCATGATCGTCAGTACTCCGGTCGGCCCGCCGCCCGCGGGCCGGCACGCTAGCCCGGCAGCACGCAGGCGGGTTCGCTGACCGCCAGGCGGTGGCCGGTGTCGGCGGGTATGCCCTGGGTGTCCAGGCGGAGTGACGACAGCTCGTCCGAGTGCTGGTTGGCGACCACGATGTGGTCCTCCGCCAGCGCGAAGTGGCGGGGCCAGGCCCCGCCGCACGGGACCTCGGCGATGCGGCGCAGAGCGGATCCGCCGCCGGTGACCTCGAAGACCGCGATGGTGTCGGCGCCGCGGTTGGAGACGTAGACGCGCTCGCCGCCGGGCGACAGCGCGATCTCGCCGGGGTGGTTTGGGCCGTCGTGGCCGCTGGCGGCGACATCGGCGACGGGGACCGCCCGCGCCTGCTCGGCGTCCCACGACAGGATGTGCACGCGCGAGTCGAGCTCGCCCGCCACGTAGATGTGCCCGCTGGGGTGGACGGCCAAGTGGCGCGGCCCGGCGCCCGGGGCGAGGCGGGCTGCGATCGACAGCGGCCCCACCGGCTCGTCCGCCGCGGGGTCGAAGGTGTGGCAGCGCAGCTCGTCGGTGCCCAGGTCGCACACCAGCAGGTGCCGCCCGCCGGGGGCCATCGCCGCGGAATGGGCGTGCGGCCCTTCCTGGCGGTCGGGGTTGGGGCCGTGGCCGGTGTGCTCCAGCACCACGCTCGCCGGCTGGGGCACGCCCAAGGCCGGCAGCCGGTGGACACTGACCCTGCCGTCGGCGTAGTTGGCGGTGATGACGTGGTGCCCCTCGGGGTGGACCAGCACGTGGCAGGGCGAGCTCCCGCCGGTCGGCGTGCCGCCCAGCGCGGTCAGGTCCGGCCGGTCCGCCGAATCGGCCGGACCGGTCGCGAACGCGCTGACCGCGCCCTGGTCGCATTCGTTGACCGCGTACAGCAGGCCGCCACTCGGGTGCGCGGCCAGGAAGGACGGGTTGGCCGTGAACGCCGCGGGTTCCCCGCCGCTCAGCGCGCCGGTGCCGGGGTCCAGCCAGGCGCGGTGGATCCCGGATCCGGCGGCTTGGGGGGTGGCGGAGCCGGGGGTGTAGGCCCCGATCCACAGCAGGCGCTGTGCGGTCATTCGTGCCCTTCCTTCGGTGTCGGGGTGCGGCCGCGGCCTGCGCGGACCGCGCAGCCGCGGACCCGGTTCAGCTCTTGTCAGCTCTTGGCCGCCTCGATCGCCTTGAGGATCCGTTTTTCCGAAACCGGATAGGCCGCACCGATCTCCTGGGCGAAGAGGCTGACCCGGAACTCCTCCAACATCCACCCGATCTCGCGCACGTCGGTGTCGGATTCGCGGCCCGGCGGCAGCGAGGCGATCAGCTTGCCGCGGGCCTGGCGCATCTGCTCCAGCTTGGCCATGTTGACCTGGTCGCGGCGCGGGTTCTCGGGCAGCTTGGCCAGCCGGTACTCCACGGCCCGCAGGTAGCGGTGCAGGTGCGGCAGCCGCGCCAGCCCGGCCTCGGTAACGAACCCGGGGTGGACCAGGCCCGCGATCTGGCCCTGGATGTCGTTCAGCGACGGCAGCACCGCCAGGCTGGTGGAGCCCTTGAGCTTGCGGCCGAGATCGTGGGCGGACTGCAGCACGCGCGCCGCGCCGGCCACCGCCTCGGCCATGGTGTCGGCGAGTTCGGCGCGCACGTGCTCGCGCAGCGCCGCGAACGCCGCCGGGTCCCATTCACCGCCGCCGGGCGCGGTGAGCGCGTCGAGACCGCCGCGGGCGGCCATCAGCGAGTCGGCGGCACACTCCTGGCAGTCGGCGAACAGCGCCTGGACACTGCCGTGCGGGTTGTGGTTGAGGGCGAGCTTGGTGCGGTTGTCCAGGCCGCGTTGGACCACCGCCGCCGGCGACGGTACCTGCAGCAGGAGCAGCCGCCGGGCGCCGCGCCACATGGCCTGGCGCTGCTCGGTCTCGGTGTCGAAGAGCCGCACGGCCACGGTCTCGCCCTGGTCGACCAGAGCGGGGTAGCCCTTGACGGTGGGGCCGGCCGACTTGCGCTCGAAGGTGCGCGGGAACGGGCCGAAGTCCCAGTCGGTCACACCGCTGCGCTCGATGCCGCGGGCCTCGGCGGAAATGGCCTTCTGCAGCCGCGGTTTGAGCCGACTGCGTAACGAGGCGAGGTCCTTCTCCTCGGCGAGGGTGCGCTGCTCGGAGTCGGCGGCGCGGAAGGTGATCCGCAGATGGTCGGGCACCTTGGCCCAGTCGAAATCGCCGGGCGCGATCCGCTCGCCGCTCATCGTGCCGAGTTCGCGGCTGAGGGCCTGGGCCAGCGGCTCGGTGTAGGGCGTGAGGCGGCCCAGCACGGCGCGGGCGGTGTCGGGCACCGGCACGAAGTTGCGCCGCAGCGGCTTGGGCAGCGACCGGATCAGCGCGGTGACGAGGTCTTCGCGCAGACCGGGGATCTGCCAGTCGAAGCCGTCCTCCGACACCTGGTTGAGCACGGTCAGCGGGATGGTGGCGGTGACACCGTCGGCGTCGGCGCCGGGTTCGAACTGGTAGCTCAGCGCGAACGCGAGCTCGCCCTGGCGCCACTGGTCGGGGTAGTCCTGCTCGCTGACCCGGGCGGTGCCCTCGTTGATCAGCATCGGTTTTTCAAAGGTGAGCAGGTCGGGTCGGCGGCGCCGGACCCGTTTCCACCAGGTGTCGAAGTGGGCGGCGGAGACCGCCTCGGCGCCCACCCGCTCGTCGTAGAACTGGAACAGGGTTTCGTCGTCGACGAGGATGTCGCGCCGGCGGGCGCGGTGCTCCAGGTCCTCGACCTCTTCCAGCAGCCGCCGGTTCTCGTGGAAGAAGCGGTGGCCGGTCTCCCAGTCGCCTTCGACCAGCGCGTGGCGGATGAACAGCTCGCGGGAGACCTCGGGGTCGATGGAACCGTAGGCGACCTTGCGCTGGGCCACCAGCGGCACCCCGTAAAGGGTGACGCGCTCGTAAGCCATGACGGCGCCGCGGTTCTTCTCCCAGTGGGGTTCGCTGTAGCTGCGTTTGACCAGGTGGGAGCCGAGGCGTTCGGCCCACTCGGGTTCGATGCGGGCGACCATGCGCGCCCACAGCCGCGAGGTCTCGACCAGCTCGGCGGCCATGACATAGCGCGGCTGCTTCTTGAACAGCGAGGAGCCGGGGAAGATCGCGAACCGGGCGCCGCGCCCGCCCAGGTACTCGTGCTTGTCGGGGTCCTTGAGCCCCACGTGCGACAGCAGCCCTGCCAGCAGCGAAACGTGGATCTCGCGCGGGGCCGGGGTGCTGGTGTTCAGCGTGGCGCCCATGGTCTTGACGACCTGCTTGAGCTGGCTGTAGATGTCCTGCCACTCGCGGACCCGCAGGTAGTTGAGGTACTCGTCGCGGCACATGCGGCGGAACCGGCTGCCCGACAGCTCGCGCTGCTGCTCCTGCAGGTAGTTCCACAGGTGCACATACGCCAGGAAGTCCGATTCCTTGTCGGCGAAGCGGGCGTGCTGTTCGTCGGCGGCCTGCTGCTTGTCGGCGGGGCGTTCGCGCGGGTCCTGGATCGACAGCGCCGCCGCGATGATCATGACCTCGCGCAGACACCCGTTGTCCTCGGCCTCCAGCACCATGCGCCCCATCCGGGGGTCGACGGGCAGCTGGGAGAGCCGCCGCCCCATCGGGGTGAGGCTGTTGCCCGGATCGGGTTCGCCGGGGTCGAGCGCGCCGAGCTCCTGCAGCAGGTGCACGCCGTCCTTGATCTGGCGGCGGTCGGGGCCTTCGACAAAGGGGAACGCGGCGATGTCGCCGAGCCCGAGCGCGGCCATCTGCAGGATGACCGACGCGAGGTTGGTGCGCAGGATCTCGGGATCGGTGAACTCCGGCCGGGCCAGGAAGTCGTCCTCGGAGTACAGCCGGATGCAGATGCCGTCGGCCACCCGGCCGCAGCGGCCCTTGCGCTGGTTGGCCGAAGCCTGCGATACGGGTTCGATCGGCAGCCGCTGCACCTTGGTGCGGTGGCTGTAGCGCGAGATGCGGGCGGTGCCGGGGTCGATGACGTAGCGGATGCCCGGAACCGTCAGCGAGGTCTCGGCCACGTTGGTGGCCAGCACGACGCGGCGCCCGTTGTGCGGGGCGAACACCCGGTGCTGTTCGGCCGCCGACAGCCGGGCGAACAGCGGCAGGATCTCGGTGTTGCGCAATCGCCGCTTTTCCAGCGCGTCGGCGGTATCGCGGATCTCGCGTTCGCCGCTGAGGAAGACGAGGATGTCGCCGGTGCCCTCGGTCTGCAGTTCGTCGACCGCAGCGCAGATGGCCTGGGTCTGGTCCTCCTCCTGCCCGGGCTCGTCATCGACGGGCCGGTAGCGGACCTCGACCGGGTAGGTCCGGCCCGAGACCTCGACGATCGGGGCGTCGCCGAAGTGGCGGGAGAACCGTTCGGGGTCGATGGTGGCCGAGGTGATGATCACCTTCAGCTCGGGCCGGCGCGGCAGCAGCTGCTTGATATAGCCCAGCAGGAAGTCGATGTTCAGGCTGCGCTCGTGCGCCTCGTCGATGATCAGCGTGTCGTAGCGGCGCAGCATGCGGTCCTGCTGGATCTCGGCCAGCAGGATGCCGTCGGTCATCAGCTTGACAAGGGTGTCCTCGCCGGAGCGGTCGGTGAAGCGCACCTTGTACCCCACGGCCTCGCCCATGGAGGTATCCAGCTCATCGGCGATGCGTTCGGCAACGGTGCGCGCGGCCAGCCGGCGGGGCTGGGTGTGGCCGATGGCGCCCTGCACCCCGCGGCCGAGCTCCATGCAGATCTTGGGGAGCTGGGTGGTCTTGCCCGAACCGGTCTCGCCGGCGACGATCACGACCTGGTTGTCGCGCACGGCCGCTGCGATGTCGTCCTTCTTCTGGCTGACCGGCAGCGACTCGGGATAGTCGATCTTGGGCACGGCGGCGGCGCGGCGGTCGACGCGGGCCTGGGCGGTGTCGATCTCAGCGGCGATCTCGGCCGCGATACCGGCGCGCTTGGAATCGGTGCGGACCTTCTGCAGTCCGTCGACACGCCGACGCAGCCGATGCCGGTCGGTCAGCATCAGCGGAGCCAGACGGTTGCGGAGTTCGCGGAGTTCGCGGTGCTGGGAGTGCTGGGAGCCGGAGGGGGCCGCGGGCGACGTTTTCATACCGGTCCCCAGGATACGAGGGGGCACAAGGTCTTTTCCCACCCGTCGCCCGCCACCACCCTCAACGGAGGCGCTCCGCGCCGCAGCCCCCCAACGCCGCCCGCCACCACCCTCAACGGAGGCGCTCCGCGCCGCAGAACCCCCAGACGTCACCCGCCACCACCCTCAACCGAGACGCTCCGCGCCGCAGAACCCCCAGACGTCACCCGCCACCACCCTCAACCGAGGCGCTCCGCGCCGCAGCCCCCCCAACACCGCCCGCCACCACCCTCAACCGAGGCGCTCCGCACCGCAGCCCCGCCAGTGCCCCAGCACGGTTGCTTCAGGCCGGGAACTTGGCCTGGCCGCTCGCCTCTCGGGCGGCCTCGGTGACCGCGGCCAGTGTGCCGCCGGTGGCTGCGGTGACGGCGGCGGCCACCGCGCCCTCGACGAACGGGGCGTCGACGACGAGGGCGTCCTCGCGCGGGCCGTCCTCCAGCACCAGCCGCGCTGTGAGCACCGCGCTGCCGATGTCGGGCAGCACCACCACGCCCGCCCCGGAGTCGGCCGCGGATATGGCCGCGCTCACCTTGTCGTAGGAGGTGCCGATCCCGCCTTCGTCGGTGCCGCCGGCGCAGAAGACGCGCCCGCCCGCCGAGCCGAGTTGGCCGATCAGGGCGCGGAGGCCTTCGGCGAGTTGCTCGCTGTGCGACACGAGCACGATTCCGACAGCGGAGTCATCGGTTGTGTCCATGGGCACTTAGGCTACTCACCGAGGAAGGCGCTGTGGCGCACGCCACGGCCGACGCCACCGCGGGAGCGACGAGTATGAAGAAGTTCATCAACACCGCCGACACCTACCTCACCGACTCGCTGGCCGGTTTCGCAGCCGCTCATCCCGAGTTGTCGGTGGATCTGGAGTCCCGGGTGGCCACCCGCTCCAGCGGACCCGTTCCCGGGAAGGTCGGCCTGGTCTCCGGCGGGGGGTCCGGCCACGAGCCGCTGCACACCGGGTTCGTCGGCGCGGGAATGCTCGATGCCGCCTGCCCCGGCGAGATCTTCACCTCGCCCGTACCCGACCAGGTCACCGCGGCCGTGCGCGCGGTCGACAGCGGCGAGGGCACCGTGCTGGTCGTGAAGAACTACACCGGCGACGTGATGAACTTCAACCTGGCCGCCGAGCTTGCGGGCGAAGAGGGCCTGCGGGTCGAAACCGTGCTGGTCAACGACGATGTGGCCGTTGAGGACTCCACTTTCACCGCCGGGCGGCGCGGCACCGGCGCCACCCTGTTCGTCGAGAAGATCGCCGGCGCGGCGGCGGCGCGCGGCGACTCGCTGGAGGCCGTCGCCGAGGTGGGCCGCCGGGTCAACGCCGCTTCCCGTTCGTTCGCGGTCGCGCTGACCGCCGGCACCACCCCCTCGGCCGGCCGGCCCGGCTTCGAGCTGCCCGACGACGAGATCGAGGCGGGCGTCGGCATCCACGGCGAGCCGGGCCGGCGCCGCGAGAAGCTGCGCTCGGCGACCGAGATCGTCTCCGGCATGGTCGACGCGGTGCTGGACGACCGCCCGCTGGAAAGCGGCGACGAGGCGATCGTGTGCGTCAACGGCCTCGGCAGCACCCCGCTGAGCGAGCTGTACCTGGTCTACGGCGAAGTCGCCGCGCTGCTGGAGGAGCGCGGTATCACCATCGCCCGCAGCCTCGTCGGCGACTACGTCACCAGCCTGGACATGGCCGGGTGCTCGATCACCGTCTGCCAGGTCGAGCAGGGGTTCCTCGAACTGTGGGACGCACCGGTGAACACGCCGGGGCTGCGGTGGGGCGTCTGAGCCGGGGCGCCGTTCGCCGTCCGCGGCGGTCGGGCATGCTGGGTGGAGTACGACCCGCGACACGACCGTTGGGAGCCACCGATTGGACATCGAACTCGCCCGTGCCTGGGTACGGGCCATTGACACGGCCATCCGGCAGGAGCGGGAGAGGCTGGGCGAGTTGGACGCCGCCGTCGGCGACGGCGACCACGGCGAGAACATGCAGCGCGGGTTCGCGGCGGCCGTCACCACGGTGGACACGCTCCAGGCCGAGACGGTCGGCGCGGTGCTGACCAAGGCCGGGACCACGCTGGTCTCGCGGGTCGGCGGCGCCTCCGGCCCGCTCTACGGTTCCGCCTTCCGCGCCGCGGGCAAGGCGCTCACCGCCGAGCGCACCGACGCGGCCGGGCTCGGCGGCGCGCTCGGTGCCGCGCTGGCGGAGGTGCAGCGCCTGGGCGGCGCTCAGGCCGGCGACAAGACGATGGTCGACGCGTTCGCGCCCGCCGTCGACGCGTTCACCCGAGCCGCGGACTCCGGCGGCAGCCTGGCCGAGGCGGCGCGGGCGGCGGCGGACGCCGCCGAGGAGGGTATGCGCGCCACCGAGCCGATGCAGGCCCGCAAGGGCCGCGCGTCCTACCTGGGCGAGCGCAGCATCGGCCATCTCGACCCGGGTGCGGTCTCGACCGCGCTGGTCTTCCGGGCACTGGCCGAGGCGGCGGCAACGGACTGAGCCGGCCGGGCGGCTCAGTCCGGCGGGTGCGGCAGGTACAGCGGCCGCCGGCGCGCCGCCGATCCGGCAAGCCGGCCTCCGGTGGTCCCGCAATCCCCCGGCGATCCGGCGCGGCCGGGTGTCAGCGCGCCGGCGTGCGCCCGGGCTCGTGGACGAGTCCGGCCCACAGCGCGGCGGCCAGTGCCTCGTCGAGTTCCCGCACGGTTGCAGCGGCCGGGATCCGGATCGGGCGGCCGGGGGCATCGGCAAGTGCGGCGGCGGTGGCCGCGCGCAGGGCTTCCTGCCGTGCGGGGATCGCGGCGGGGTCGCCGCCGAGGGCGCCCTCATAGGCCTTCAGCGCGTGCAGCAGGTCGAGCATGCGCAGGTGGCGTGCGCCGCCTTTGGAGGCGCGGAGCGTGTGCTCAACGGCGGCTCGGGTCTTGCGCAGGCTGTTGTTCACCGTGGTCGGCATGGGTTTTCCCGGGTCTCCTCTCGGCGCGCTGCGCGGCCGGGCCGCGCAGCCGGGCGTGGGCAAGCCTTGAACGGGCTTCGGCAGGGTTCAGCAGGGTTCGGCGGAACGAATGGACCGGCCGCAACGGCCGGAGGGCGGGGCCGGTGGCCGGCCCCGCCGGGGTGCGGCTTCGGTGGCCGGCGCGGTTGTCAGGTGCTGATCCGGCGCGCCTCGGAGTCGCCTCCGCTGACCATGATCTTGCGGGGCTTGGCCTGTTCGGCCACTGGGACGCGCAGGGTCAGGACTCCGTCCGCGTAGTTGGCGGAGATGTTGTCGGAGTCCAGGGCCTCGCCGAGGAAGAGCTGCCGGGTGAACGTCCCGGTCGGGCGCTCGGCCGCGACGACCTCGCGGCCGTCCTCGGCGGTGGCGGCACGCTCGGCCCGGACGGTGAGGTAGTTGCGTTCGACCTCAAGGTCGATGGAGTCGGGACGTACGCCGGGCAGGTCGAAGTGGACCACGAACGTGTTCTCGTCCCGGTAGGCGTCCATCGGCATCGCGGTGGTGCGGGCGGTGTCGCCGAGCATCCGCGTGATGCGGTCGAAGTCGCCAAAGGGGTCTGTACGCACCAGCATCAATGGTCACCTCCAGTGTTACGCAGTAACCTGATACGGCCAGACGCAGGTTTTCTACCTTGTCCGTAAGGATATTAAACATGCACACGGCAGAAAAGAAGTCATCCGAGGGGGGAGGAAACATGTGCTCCCGGAAGCCCTCCGGTGCGCCGCCCCGCAAGCGAAGGACCCCCGCCGATGAACGACAGCCGCCCCGCTCCCGACCGGGCGCTCTACACCATCTCGGTGGCCGCTGAACTCTCCGGGGTCGCGCCCCAGTCCATCCGGCTCTACGAACAGCGCGGCCTGCTCACCCCGGCGCGCACCGGCGGCGGCAGGCGCCTGTACAGCGACAACGACGTCGCCCGGCTGCGCCGCATCGCCGTCCTGGCCGGCGAGGGGGTCAACCTCACCGGCATCGCCCGCATCCTCGACCTGCAGGAGGAGAACACCCGCTTGCGCGGTGCCGGCGACGACGGGGGCACGTAAGCGGCCGGGGCCGGGGCCGGGCGGGCGCGGGCGTGTTGGTTATGCCGGGTTGGCGGGAGCCGTGCTGCGGCGGGGACGGCGGGCAAAGGGGGCGGCGAGGGTGATCAGGGCGGGCAGCGCGGCCAGTGCGACCACCGCCGGCATGTAGGAACCGGTCAGGTCGCGGCCCAGCGAGAGCAGCAGCGGTGCCACGGCCGTCGACGACACCGCCACGGCCTGGGTGAGTCCGCGCAGCGTGCCCAGGCTCGCCGTTCCGTAGTAGAAGGGGAACGCCGCCGCTTCAACCGACCGCGCACCCGAGGCCGCCGCGCCCAGGATCATCCCGTAGGCGATGGCGGAGGCGCCGGGCCCCACGAACGGGAGCATGCACAGCCCGGCCACCTGCATGGCCATGCACAGCATGATCAGCAGTTTCGGTGGGAAGCGGTCGGTCGCCGAACTGAAGACGAAGGCGGCCAGCAGGCCGGCCGCGGTCTGGGGTAAGAAGTTCGCCGCCGCCTGGGCGGGCGTCAAGCCCTGTTCGCCGAGGATGTCGATCTGGTGGAAGAACACCGCCGTGGTCACCAGGCCGCTGCACGCGACCGCCGCGGTGATGACCCAGAACATCGACGTCCGCACGATTGACCGCAGCGGCCAGGCGGGGTTGCCGGCGCCGTCTGCCTCCGCGCTGTCGGCTTCGGCGCTGCCGGTTTCGAGACTGTCCGTTTCCGCGTCGCCGGGATCGCCGCCGTCCGCTCCAGCCACCGCCTGCTGCGGCGGCGCCGTGCGCCTACCGCCGCGCACACCGCGCAGCCCCCAGACCGCGATCGGCAGCGCGATGGCCCAGACGGCCACCGCCTCGCCGAACACGGCCGCGCGCCAACCGAACTCGGCGATGAGGATCTCCGCCGCCACAGGGACCAGCGAGATCCCCGCTGTGCCAACCGCGGTGGTGATGCCGATGGCGGTGCCGCGCTTGCGGGTCACGGCGATGGCGACGGCGGTGGTGGCCACCAGCGTCATTCCGCCCTGGCCCATCGCGCGGGCGCCCACAAAGGCGATCGTCAGCCCGACGATGCCTTCGACCAGCGAGAGCAGCGTGAGGAACGAGCCGAATACGAGTGCCACGGCCGCGAGGACGGGCCGCACGCCGAACCGGTCGACGGCGCGCCCGATCCAGGGCAGGGCCAGGGCGCCGCACAGGGTGCCGATCAGATACGCGGTGGAGACGGCGGAGCGGCTCACGTCCAAGTCGGCGATGAAGTGGTCGATCAGCACCGACATGCCGGCGGTCTGACCGGGGCCGCTCAGGGCCAGGACCGCGCCGCACAGCGCGACCGCGACAGCGGGGCGGGCCGTCCTGGCGCTGCCGCCGTCTCCGGTTGCGGGGTTGGTGCCGGCCGGGGATCCGGTCTGGGGGCGGGAGGACAGCGAGGACACCTGCCTTCGTCGGTGCGGCCGCGGCAACGGAGGGCGCTGGGGGGCGGCGCGGGCGTGGGGCGATCGGATGTCTCTAGGGGCGGCGGCCGTCTCGGCGGGCAAGGGGGGCCGCCGCGCACCGGGCCGTGCGGTTAGCGCCGCTTACGTGCAGTGACAATGGAATACGGTATCCCACCGCCCATCCGCCCTTTCGGCCGGTCCCCGCAGTCGGGCCCGCACCGCAGGGCAACCGCGGGGCAGCAGCGGCCGAACGCGCCGGTGGAACACCACGGAACGTGCGCTGGGAGAGGGCTCAGGGCGCCAGCCCGGCGTGCGCGATGGCCTGGCGCAGCAGGACGTCCTGTCCGCCGCTCATCTCCTGCTGGACGCTTTCGCCCACCGCCTCCTCCGGGGAGACCCACACCAGGTCCAGCGCGTCCTGGCGGGGACGGCAGTCGCCGGTGACCGTGACGATGTAGGCCAGCGAAACCGCGTGCTGGCGGGGGTCGTGGAAGGGGGTGACGCCCGGGGTGGGCAGGTACTCGGCGACCGTGAAGGGCTGGGGCGACGCCGGAACCCGCGGTAGCGCGACCGGCCCCAGGTCCTTCTCCAGGTGGCGCAGCAGGGCGTCGCGGATCCGCTCGTGGTAGAGCACCCGGCCCGAGACCAGCGAGCGGCTGATGGTGCCGTCGGGGGCCACACCCAGCAGCAGACCCACGCTGGTCACCGTGCCGGAGTCGTCGACGCTCACCGGCACGGCGTTGACGTAGACGATGGGCAGGCGCCCGCGCGCCTCCTCGATCTCGGTGCGGGAGAGCCAGCCGGGCGAGGTGTCCGTGGTTTCCGTCATGCTGCGTTTCTACCCCATGGGCCCCTGCGGCACCGGAGTGCGTCCCGTCTCACACCGGCCGATGGCACTGCGGCCCCGGCGGTCCGGTAGCGCTGCGGCCCTGTCCGGCACCGGGCCACGATCAATCGGGCTCATCGGGGTGTTTCAACGCCCCGGATCCGTACTTCCACACAATGAACGAATAACAAAGGACGGCAAGAACAGAGAGCAGCAGTCCACCAAGCGGAACCGTGGCAAAGTAGACGCTGTTTTCAGATATATACCTGGACGCCGCCGGCTCGGGAAACGGGCCGGCGCATCCGATTTTAATATATTTGATCACCCAGCACGAAAAGAAGCACCCCGCCGGGAAGGCGAGCATGCCGGCAAAACATCCGAGCAAGGCGACCGGTGGGCGCCTGTACTCGCATGAGCGGTCTTCTCCGTCCATAACACCTCCAGCCCGGGGCCGCCATTGTCGGGGTTATCGAATTTCATGTTGAATTCAAAGGCTGCTTGGTCGCCACCAAAAAAGCAGTCCGGATCGCCCGATCCGTACTGTGGAGTTCGCAATCCGATGTGTCCGGACTCTGACTCGCGAAGCTGGAATAATCCATGGGGTACACCCACTTGCCCCAAGCGGCCCAACGGCCTCGTTGAGCCCGGCACGGCTTTCCACCGGTGCGGGCTCTATGCTTGCCCACCATGGAGCTCCGGCATCTTGAGCATTTCTGCGCCGTCGCCGACGCCCAGCACTTCACGCGGGCGGCCGAGGTGCTCGGGATCGCGCAGTCGGGGCTGTCCGCGTCGGTTCGGGCGTTGGAGCGCGAACTCGGGGCGGAGCTGTTCGTGCGCACCACGCGCAGGGTCCGGCTCACCGAGGCCGGCCGTGCCCTGCTGACCGAGGCCCAGCGCACCCTGGCCGCCGCCGCGGCCGCCCGCGAGGCGGTGACTGCGGTGCGCGGTCTGCTGTCCGGCACACTGCGGGTGGGCACCGAGCAGTGCATGGCCGCGGTCGAACCGGTCGCGCTGCTCGCCGACTTCCGCACCCGCCACCCCGGCGTCGAGGTGCACCTGATGCAGGCGGGGTCGGCGCGGCTACTGGAGGCCGTGCGCACCGGGGATCTCGACCTCGCCTTCGTCGCCGGTGTTGCGCCGCCCCAGGGCGTGGCCGTGCGCCCGCTGGCGGAGGAACCGCTGATGCTGCTGTGCCGGCCCGGCCACCCGCTCGCCGACTCCGGCGAGCTGGAACCCCGCCGCCTGTCCGGCGAGGTGTTCGTCGATCTGCACCCCGACTGGGGCGCCCGCCGGACCGCCGATGCCGTGTTCAGCGCCGCCGGAGTGCAACGCACGGTGTCGATGCAGGTCAGCGACGTGTTCACCTTGTTGGACCTGGTTGCGCGCGGGCTGGGTGTGGCGGTGGTGCCGCGCCCTGTCACCGCCAAACCGCAGGCCCGGGCCCTGTGCGCCGTGCCGCTAACCGCCACCGCGACCTGGCAGGTAGGGGTGGCGGAATCGTGCACGCGCCGCCCCAGCGCAGCCGCCCACGCGCTACTCGCCATGATTCAGCACCAAGAATGCTGAATCCGATCCGCAACGGGTGTTGGACGCGGTGCGGGCGACTGGCCACCATGGCCCCAGGGAGGGGCGTCCAACACGCGGCCGGCGCCCCGCTGCCCCGCGCTGCAAGTGGCGGGGCAGCCGCTCCCACGCGATAGGGCGGCAACGAAAGAGGGCATCGCTTCATGACGCAGGAAGTGCGCGGAGTCGTCGCGCGGACCAAGGACGCACCCGTCGAGATGACGACGGTCATAATCCCCGACCCCGGTCCAGGCGAGGCCGTGGTCCGGGTGCAGGCGTGCGGTGTGTGCCACACCGACCTGCACTACAAGCTGGGCGGTATCAGCGACGAGTTCCCGTTCCTGCTCGGGCATGAGGCCGCGGGCGTCGTCGAGACCGTGGGCGCCGGCGTCACCGATGTGGAACCCGGCGACTTCGTGGTGCTGAACTGGCGGGCGGTGTGCGGGCAGTGCCGCGCCTGCAAACGCGGCCGGCCGTGGTACTGCTTCGACACCCACAACGCCGCCCAGCCGATGACCCTGGCCGACGGCACTCCCCTCTCCCCCGCGCTGGGCATCGGCGCGTTCGCCGACAAGACCCTGGTGGCCGCCGGCCAGTGCACCAAGGTCGACCCGAAAGCGGCGCCCGCCGCTGCCGGGCTGCTGGGCTGCGGGGTGATGGCCGGTATCGGCTCGGCCATCAACACCGGCGCCGTCGGGCGCGGCGACAGCGTCGCCGTGATCGGGTGCGGCGGGGTCGGCGGGGCGGCGATCGCCGGCGCCCGCCTGGCCGGGGCGAGCCGCATCATCGCGGTCGACATCGACCGGCGCAAGCTCGACAAGGCCACCGGCCTGGGGGCCACGCACACCGTCGATGCGCACGAGAAGGACCCCATCGAGGCGGTGCGCGAGCTGACCGGCGGGTTCGGCGCCGATGTCGTCATCGAGGCCGTGGGCCGCCCCGAAACCTACAAGCAGGCGTTCTACGCCCGCGACCTGGCGGGCACGCTGGTGCTGGTGGGCGTGCCCACCCCGGAGATGACCCTGGAACTGCCGATGCTCGACGTCTTCGGGCGCGGTGGCGCGCTGAAGTCGTCCTGGTACGGTGACTGCCTCCCCAGCCGCGACTTCCCGATACTGGTCGACCTCTATCTGCAGGGCAGGTTTGATTTGGACTCGTTCGTTACCGAGACCATCCCACTGGAGGGCATCGAGGGCGCCTTCGCCAAGATGCACGACGGCGACGTGCTCCGCTCGGTGGTGGTCCTGTGAGCGCGCGGGTGGAGCACCTGACCACGTCGGGGACCTTCTCCCTCGACGGGGGCAGCTGGGAGGTCGAGAACAACGTCTGGATCCTCGGCGATGACGACGAGGTCCTCGTCATCGACGCCCCGCACGACGCGAAGGCCATCGCGGCGGCGGTGGGCGGCCGGAGGCTGGCCGCGATCGTGTGCACCCACGCCCACGACGACCACGTCCGGGTGGCGCCGGAGCTGGCCGAGCAGGCGGGCGCACCGGTGCTGCTGCACCCCGACGACCGTGAGCTGTGGGCGCTGACCCACCCCGACCGCGAACCCGACGCGGAGCTCGCCGACGGCGACGTGCTCACCGTTGCCGGGGTCGGTGTGCACGTGTTGCACACGCCCGGCCACTCGCCGGGCAGCGTGTCGCTGCACGTGCCCGAACTGTCGGCGCTGTTCAGCGGCGACACCTTGTTCCAGGGCGGGCCGGGGGCGACGGGCCGGTCGTTCTCCGACTTCGGCACCATCGTCGCCTCGATCCGCGACCGGTTGCTGGCCCTCGATCCCGCGACCGTCGTGCACACCGGGCACGGGCCGACGACGACCGTCGGCGCCGAGGCTCCGCACGTGCAGGAGTGGATCGACCGCGGCCACTGATCCGGTGGTGCACGCGGCGGGCTGCGGGGGGCGCTCCGCGGCCCGCTGCGCGGCCGGGCGGTTCAGGGCCGCGGGCCCGCGGCCCCGGCGCCCACTGCCGCGGCGATCCCGGTGACCAGCCGCTCCAGGATGGGCCGCGGGGTGGCGAAGTTGAGGCGGGCGAATCCGCGCCCGGGCTCGCCGCAGGCGGGGCCGTCGACCAGCACGATCCCGGCCCGTTCGTGCAGCACGCGCCCCGGGTGGTCGCCCAGTCCCAGGGGGCGCAGGTCCAGCCAGGCCAGATACGTGCCTTCGGGCGGGATGTAGCCCGCCTCCGGCAGGTGCTCGGCGAGCAGGCCGGCCAGCGCGCGCCGGTTGCCGTCGAGGTAGGCCAGCACGTCCTCCAGCCACGGGCCGCCCCGGGTGTAGGCGGCGGTCGCGGCGGCGACCCCGAACGTGCCGGCGCCGTTGGACAGCACCGGGCCGATCCGGGCCATGGTCTCGGCGTCGCCGGGGTTGGTGACGATCAGTTGGGCGCACTTGAGGCCGGGCACGTTCCAGGCCTTGGACGCCGAGGTGGCGGTCACGGCCTGCCGGGCGGTCTCCGGCGACAGCGACGCGTAGGGCACGTGGCGGTGTCCTGGGTAGGTCAGCGGCGCGTGGATCTCGTCGGCGAACACGCGGCCGCCATGGCGTTCGACGACCTCGCTTAGCGCGGTGAGTTCGTCGGCGGTGAAGACCCGGCCCAGCGGGTTGTAGGGGTTGCACAGGGTCAGCAGGTGCCCGCCGGCGCGGAATGCGGCGTCGATGCCGTCGAGGTCGAGCACGTGGCGGTGGCCGTCGGAGGCCATGGGGACCTCGATGATGTCGCGGCCGAGGCTGCGGGGCACGGCCAGAAACGGCATGTAGGCCGGGGTGGGCAGGATCACCGGGCTGTGCGGGCGCGAAAAGTGCGTGATGGCGGTCTCGAAGCCCTTGACCACGTCGGCGATCGCGTGGACGGCGGCGGCCTCGACGTGCCATCCGTAGCGGTCGTACTGCCACTGCGCGCAGGCGCGGGACATGGCCGCTGCGGCGCGGGGCGGCAGGTAGCCGAAGCCCATGGAGTCCACGGCGGTGTGCAGTGCCTCGGTGATCGGCGGTGCGGTGCCGAAGTCCATCTCGGCGATGAACGCCCCCAGGGTGTCATCGCCGTGCAGGGTCCACTTGACGCCGCCGCGGGAGCGGAGGCTGTCGATGGTCACCGCGTCGAACGCACTCGCCTGGCTCACTGGCCGTCCTTTCCGAGCGTGGGCGCCCGCGGCGGCACCGCGCCGCGGCGGCCCCCGGTAGCGGTGCCGGGGGCCGGCGGGGCGCGGCGGGCCGCGGTCGCTGGGCGCGGCCGCGGGCGGCACCCGCCGGTCGGGCACCTCCCGTTGCCTTCGGCCACCCTAAGCGGCGCCCGTTTCCGCGGCCCGGCCGGCTCCGGTAGGGCCCGCGGAAGTGCTCAGACGGCCGCGGTGCCGCCCTTGCCCGAGGTGCGCACCAGATCGGTGAACAGCTCCTCCCACATCGGGTGGACGGCCTGGGGCGTGTAGGTCTGCGATGTCTTGAGCGCCTCGGCACCCATGGACGACCGCAGCGAGTGGTCGTCCATGAGCCGCGAGACCGCCTCGGCCAGACCGTCGACGTCCTTCGGCGGCACCAGCACCCCGTCCTTGCCGTCGGTGATGACGTCGGCGGGCCCGGTGGGGCAGTCGAAGCTGACGACCGGCAGGGCGTGGGTCATCGCCTCGATGACGACCATCGGCAGCCCTTCGAACCGGGAGCTGAGGATGTAGAACGCCGACTTGGTGAGCTCGTCGTCCATCGTGTCGGTGTGGCCCATCAGGAAGACGTGGTTGTAGAGGTGGTGCTTCTCGATGAGGGCCCGCAGGTCGGCCTTGCGCTTGCCGGTACCGAAGATCCGCAGCTGCCAGTCGGGGTGGCGCTTGATGACCTGCTCGAACGCGGGGATCAGCATGTCGAACCCCTTTTGCGGGATGAGCCGGCCCGCGGCCAGGGCGATCTTGTTGCTGTGGTCGGAGAGCTCCTGCTCGGCGGAGTGCACGGCGTTGGGGATGCGCACGACCCGGGTGCCGGAGAGCAGTTTCTCGTAGTCCTCGCGGTCGCGGTGGGTGAGTACCGCCACCGCGTCGAAGCGCGGGTAGTACTTCTCGATCGCCTTGCGTACGTCTTTGCGGTGGGTGGCCAGGTTCATGTGCTCCTGGGCGACCCGGATCAGGCCGGTGTCGGCGTAGCGCGCCGAGAGGATGTTCAGCGCCGGACGCGTGGTCACCAGGATGCCGTCGCGCACGCTCTTGATGTAGCGGATCACTTCGCGTTCGACGTAGCGGTTGAACGCCTCGGCGCCGAACTCGCCTTCCGGGACGATCGAACCGCCGAGGTTCGCGAGCCGGTCGCGTTCCCACTTGCGGTAGCGCGCGACCAGCCCGCGCTGCTGCTCGGCGGCCCCGTCGGAGGCGGGGGCGCGGCCTTTCTCGGCGCGGTTGTCGACGATGTGGCTCAGCTTGATCCGCTCGTCCCGCGGGAAGTTCGGTTCGTCCTTGTGCCGCAGGACACTGACGACCTCGACTTCGTGGCCCAGTTTCGCCATGGTGCTGGCCTGGTTGAAGACCGTGCGGATGGTGCCGCCGGTACCGAAGGCGTTCAGCAGCAGGTAGCGGATCCTCATCGCGATTCCTTGCCGGGTGACTCGGACTGGGGGCTGGGGACGCACTCGACGGAGAGGTTGTCCTTGATGGTGTAGAACGGCCGGACGTCCAGCCGCGCACCGCCGGTTTCGGCCTGCTGAGCGGGGAAGACCATGATCTTCTTCTTGCCGCGGATGTCGTCGAGGTGCCGGCCGACGCGCAGCCACGTGTCGGGGCCGGATTCGAGCAGGTCCGCGGGCGCCGCGTAGAGGTCCCACTTGATACCGTCGTCCGGCGTGCCGGCGGCGGAGCCGGCCGGGACGAAGTCGCCCAGCGGCACCGACACGTCGAAGCGGCCGCCGGTCACGGGCAGGTCGTACTGCAGCCTGGTTTCGGTTTCGCGCAGCACGATCACCAGGTGCCAGGGGCCGTCGCCGGTTGCGGCGCCGCCGCGGAGGTCGCCGACGATGCGGACGGCTCCGTCGCGGGGCCACACCTCGGCGATCTCGGCATGCGGGGTTTCGGTCTGGGCGTTCACGTGACGGCCGCTCCTTCGCGTGCGCTGCTGCCGCCGTCGCCCTCGCTCTCGCTCTCGCCTTCGCCGATGTAGCCCCACTTTTCGCTGATCTTGCGCAGCACCTCGGGGATCTCGGCGGCCTCGGGGAGTTTGCGGCCGGGCTGGACGCTGCCGGAGCGGATCTTGTCCTTCCAGTCGCCGAGGCCCTTGGTGAAGCCGCCCTCGGCGCCGTCGCCGTACTCCAGCATCTCCGGCTCGTAGTCCAGCCGCAGGTGGTCGCAGATGCGCTGCAGTTCACCTGCGGGGTCGGCGGTGAGGTCCTCGTAGCGCACGGTGTGCGACGAGGGCAGGCCCTGGCGCGCCCGCTCGACCGCGTTCATGTAGCGCAGCGCGTCCTCGGCGGCCTCGTCGGCGGTGCGTTTCTCGGGGTCGGCCTCGTGCCAGGACTTGGCGATGGAGACCGGGTGGCGCAGCAGGCAGATGAAGCGGGCGTCGGGCCAGCAGGCGGCGATGCGTTTCCAGACAAAGGCGTTGCTGGGGGTCTTCTCGACGATGAAGTCCTTGCCGGAGCGGGCGAGTTCGCGGTGCATGACGCGGTCCCACAGCAGGTGCTCGATGTCGCCGCGCTCCAGGTCGCAGGCTGCCATCGCACGCTCGGAGAGCTTGGTGCGGAAGTGCACCTCCAGGCGGCGGATGTGCAGCTCGTGGGGGGCGTGCAGCTGGGAGTGCGCGTTGAGCAGCAGGCGCAGCAGCGTCGATCCCGACCGCACCGGGGAGATGACGAAAATCGGGCGGTCCAGCAGGCGGTCGAGCTCGGGGTTCTCCGGAGCGCGGAAGGGGACGTCGACCTTGGGCGGCTTCTTGGGGGCCGGCGCAGCGGCCGCCGGCTTGGCCTTGGGTGCCGGCTCCTGCTTCTTACGGGCCCTGCGCAGCTCAACGCCCACGGTCGCACCGAGCGCCGAGTTCATCTTGCGTAGAAGATCCATGCTCATGGAACTTATGGCTCTTTTCGACTGGGAGCAAAGGAAACAGTTCGTCTTCGTTAACGCCGCAGCCGACCGCTGTCCACCGGAGAGACACCCGGTTCCCGGATGATTCCCGGGAGGGGTACACCCCGCTGTACGGTCGCGCAGGTATGCCCGGCACGCGCGGGGGATCGCGTACAGGCACCGCCCGGCGCCCGGTTCGCGAAGCGCCGGCGGCCGAAGCCGCGAACGCTGCGAGCCGGAGCCGCGGAGAAACGGGCCGGCGCCCGCTTCGACCGCGTTCGCACCGGACCGCTGGGCCGTGAAGTCGATGACGCGGCCACTGCCACGATAACCGCCGCTGAGTAGCCGTTCGAGCACCCGCGGCCCTCCGCGCCGCGCCGATCCGCTCCGGCGCCGCCCCGCCCCCCGCCCTACCAGCACGGGTTCACATATAACACACAGGTTTTCACCACATGCAGTTTCCGCGCAGATTCCCCTCGCGGTTCGCGCTGCTCAGGGGCGGTGCCGCCCGCCGGGCGCGCGCCGCTGTCTGCGCAGGCCAGGCCGGCGGTGTGCGGTGCGCCGCCGGAACCGGCCCGCCGACGCACCCGCCCCAGGGCACGCGCGTGCACCGGCGGCCCGCCTTGCGGTCCGGCGCACCGGCGCCTCAGCTGATCCAGCGGACATCCGCGGGCAGCGGGTGGTCCTCCTCGCGCAGACCGCGCAGGCAGTCCAGGAAGCCGCGGGCCGGCGGGGGCAGGCGGCGGTCGCGCGGCAGCACCACGCTCAGCCGCCGGTCCAGCACCGGGCGCACCAGCGGCAGGCGGACATGGTCGGCGAAGCTCATCAGCACCTCCACCAGCGCCGGCATCGCCGAGACACCCAGCCCCGCCGCGAGCAGGCCGCCCACCGTCGAGACGTTGCCCGCCTCGGTCACACCGCCCGGCCGCACCCCTGCGTCGGCGAAGGCGCGGTCGGTGCCGGCCCGCACGCTGGAGTCGGCGCCCACCGCGATGAACTCCTCGCCGCTGAAATCGGCCCAGGCCAGCTCGGCGGCGCCGGCGCGGTGGTGTGCGGGAGGCAGCACCGCGAAGAAGCGGTCCTCGGCGAGCGGGTGGGCGCGCAGGTCGGCGGGCAGCCCTTCGGCGGCGGTGATGGCCAGGTCGGCCGCGCCCGAGCGCAGCCGCTCCAGGGCAGCCTCCGACATCCCGTCGAGGATGCGCACGGCGATGTCGGGCCGCTGCTCGCGGAACCGCGCGATGACCGGGGGCAGCAGCACCGCGGCCACCGAAGGCAGCGTCGCGATGGTCACCACGCCGCGTTCACCGGCCAGGTAGCGCTCCAGGTCGGCCATTTCGGCGCGGTGGGCGGCCAGGATCCGCTCGGCCGCCTCCAGCAGCCGCCGGCCCTCCGGTGTGCGGCGCATCCGGCGGGTTGTGCGGTCGAACAGCCGCACGCCCAGGGCGCGCTCCATCTCCAGCACCGTGCGGCTCAACGAGGATTGCGCCACCCGGAGTTCGACCGCGGCGGCGGTGAAACTCTCGGCGCGGGCAACCGCGGCGAAGACGCCCAACTGGCGCAACGACAGGTCGGGCCACTCCGGGCGGGCCGAAGCGTCCGGGACGCCGCCACCGGCGCCGTGCGTGCCCTCAGCGCCGTTGATGCCGTTAGTGCCGTTAGTGCCGTCCATGCAATCCGAGCATAGATCCTTGTCCGATTGATGTTGGACGCGCAACAGCCGGTCTTGCCAGCATGGGTGGCAGCCACCACGTGAGGCGCATCACATCTGGCTCGCCTTCGCAAAGGACCGTCGACATGCTCACCGCAATGGGCTTCGTGACCATCGCAGCCGTACTCGGCCTCCTGCTGTCCAACCGGGTCTCGGCCGTCGTCGCGCTCATCGGCGTGCCGGTGGCCGCGGCGCTGGCCGCGGGCTTCTCCCCCACCGAGATCGGCGAGTTCGCCGGTACCGGCATCTCCGGTGTCGCCGGCACCGCGGCGATGTTCGTCTTCGCCATCCTCTACTTCGGGGTCATGCGCGACGCCGGGCTGTTCGATCCCGTCGTCCGGCGCGTACTGGCCTTCGCAGGCAGCAACCCGGTGACGATCGCGCTGGCCACGCTGGTGCTGGCCATGCTCACCCACCTCGACGGCGCCGGGGCCACGACCTTCCTCATCACCATCCCGGCGATGCTGCCGCTGTACGACGCGCTGGGCATGCGGCGGCTGGTGCTGGCCGCGCTGACCGGCCTGGGCGCGGGCATCATGAACATGGTCCCGTGGGGCGGCCCCACCGCCCGCGCGGCCTCGGCGACCGGCATCGACGCCAACGCGCTGTGGGCGCCGCTGATCCCGGCGCAGCTCGCGGGCATCGCCGCCTGCCTGGCCGTCGCCTACCTGCTGGGGCGCCGCGAGAAGTCGCGCATCGCCGCCGCCTCGGCCGCCCCCGCACCCGAGACCGCACCGGCCGGCGCCCCCGCATCCGGTTCTGCATCCGCACCTTCGGCCGAATCCGGCGCCGGCGCCGACTCCGACTCCGGCGAGCCCACCGGCGGCGAAAGCGCCCTGCGCCGCCCCGAACTGTTCTGGGTCAACGCGGCCCTGACCGCGGCCACCGTCGCCGTGCTGATCGCCGGGCTGCTGCCGCCCGAACTCACATTCATGCTCGCCCTGGTCATCGCACTGCCGCTGAACTACACCGGCCTCAAGGCGCAGACCGACCGCATCAACGCCCACGCCCAGGGCGCGGTACTGATGGCGAGCACCCTGCTGGCCGCCGGGGTCTTCCTGGGCATCATGGAGGAGAGCGGCATGATCGACGGGATGGCCAAGGCCCTCACCGGCGCGATGCCCGACGCGGTCGGCCCCGGCCTGCCGCTGTTCGTGGGGCTGCTCGCCGTGCCGCTCAGCCTGCTCTTCGGTCCCGACGCCTACTACTTCGCGGTGCTGCCCGTGCTCACCGCCGTCGGCGACACCTTCGGCATCCCCGGCGGCACACTCGCCCAGGCCTCGATCGTGGGCGAGGAGACCGTCGGTTTCCCCGTCAGCCCGCTCACCGGGTCCTTCTACCTGCTCACCGGGCTGGCGGGCGTCCCTATCGGCAGCCACATCCGCTTCCTGCTGCCCTGGGCCTGGCTGGTGAGCCTGGTGGTGCTGGCCGCGGCAATCGTGACCGGCACCATCCCGCTGTGGGCCGGCTGAGCCCGGGCACACCGCAACAGCACCGCCACCACACACCGCAACCGGGGGGAAGCAGCACACGTGAGCAGAACACAGGCCCGGATCGGCTGCGGCGCGGGGTTCGCCGCCGACCGCATCGAACCGGCCGTCGACCTTGTCGAACGCGGCGGCCTGGACGTCATCGCCCTGGAGTGCCTGGGCGAGCGCACCGTCTCGCTGGCCGCGCTGCGCAAACTGTCCGACCCGCACGGCGGATTCGACCCCATGCTGCGCAAGCGCATGTCCGCCCTGCTGGAGCCGCTGAGCCGCACCGGCACCAGGCTCGTGACCAACGCAGGCGCCGCCGACCCGGTCGCGGCGGCCCGTATGGTCCGCGACCTGGGCACGGAACTGGGCGTGCCCACCACCGCCGCGGCGGTCACCGGCGACGACGTGCTGGACCGCATCGACCTGTCGGCACCGGCGTGGGAGGACGGCGCCCCGCTGGAGTCCCACGGCGAGATCGTCTCGGCCAACGCCTACATCGGCGCCGACGCGCTGCTTCCGGCCCTGCGCGGGCCGGCGCCGGTGGTCATCGCCGGGCGGGCGGCCGACCCGTCGCTGTTCCTCGCGCCGCTGGCGCACCTGCTGGGCTGGGAGCCCGGCGATTGGGAGCGCATGGCGGCCGGAACACTGGTGGGCCACCTGCTGGAATGCGCGGGGCAGGTCACCGGCGGCTACTTCGCCGATCCCGCCCGCAAGCCGGTCGCGGGACTCGCCGACCTGGGCTACCCGCTCGCCGAGGTCGGCGCCGACGGTTCCGCGGTGGTCACCAAGCTGCCCGGTACCGGCGGCCGGGTGGACCGGATGACCGTGGTCGAACAGCTCACCTACGAGGTCACCGACCCGCGCGCCTACCTCACGCCCGATCTGGAGTTGGACATGAGCGCCGTTCAGGTGCACGACGACGGCGGCGACCGCGTGCGGGTGCACGGCGCCCGCGGCCGGCCGCGCCCCGGCGCGCTCAAGGCCAGTGTCGGCTACCGCGCCGGGTTCCGCGGCGAGGGGGAGCTCTCCTACGCCGGGCGGGGCGCGCTCGACCGCGCCCGCTTGGCCGCCGAAGTGGTACGCGAGCGGCTGGGCGGCGCGGTCCCGCGGCTGCGGGCCGACGTGATCGGGTACGGAGCGCTGCACGGCGACGCGCTCGCCGCGGGCACCGAACCCTACGAGTGCCGCCTGCGCGTCGCGGGTACGGCCCCCGACCGCGCGACCGCCGAGGCGGTGGGCGAGGAGGTGAGTGCGCTGTACACCTCCGGCCCGGCGGGCGGCGGCGGGCTGCGTGTGGGCACCACCGAGGTCGTGGGCGTGCTGTCCACGACGATCCCGCGGGAGCGGGTCGAGACCGACGTCGTCGTTTTCGAGGGGAGCGCCGAGGCATGAGGGTCCGGC
Organism: Streptomonospora sediminis; assembly: GCF_054778995.1. Taxonomy (NCBI): domain Bacteria; kingdom Bacillati; phylum Actinomycetota; class Actinomycetes; order Streptosporangiales; family Nocardiopsidaceae; genus Streptomonospora; species Streptomonospora sediminis. Next base: position 5,841 of record NZ_BAAGYZ010000082.1, on the reverse strand, counting down.
TCTACGACATCGCCCACGCGCGCGCCGGCGACAAGGGCAACCTCAACACCATCTCGCTGATCCCCTACGACCCCGGCTGGTACCCGCTGCTGTGCTCGGCGGTGACGCCCCGGCGGGTGGCCGAGCACTTGGCCGAGCGGGTCGCGGGCGAGGTGGTGCGCCACCGGCTGGACAACCTGCCCGCGCTGATCTTCGTCTGCCCGCGGGCGGGCGACGACACGGTCACCACGTCGCTGTTCCTGGATGCCCACGGCAAGAGCCTGGGGCCGGCGCTGCTGGAGCTGGAGGTGGAAGCGCCGGCGGACGAGGTGCCGGGCGGCCCGGGCCGTATGGGACTGCCGGGGGCCGGACGGCGGGTGTGACGGCGTTTACCATTGGCGGTGTGGAGGACCGCCCCGCGCCAACGGCCGCGCCGATGCACCGGGTCTACAGCGAGGCGGTGCTGTTGGGCGCCGCCGCCTACGCCGTCCTGTTGCAAATCGCCCGCCCGGGCGTCGGGCAGGGTGTGCGCGACCACAGCGACTTCTCGCGGCGGCCGGTCGACCGGCTGCGCGGCACGCTGGTCTTCGTGTACGGCGTGGTGTTCGGCACCGCCGACGAGGCCGAACGTATTTCGCGGATAGTGCGCGCGGTCCACAAGCGGGTGGTCGGTCCGGGTTACAGCGCGCAGGACCCCGATCTGCAGGTGTGGGTGGCGGCCACGCTCTACGCCTGCGACATGCACATCTACGAACTCGTCTTCGGCCCGATGGACCCCGGCGAGAAGGAGCAGGTGTACCAGTACGCCGCGGTCTTTGCCACGGCGCTCGGCTGCCCCCGCGACCGGTGGCCGGCCACCCGCGCCGAATTCGACCGGTACTGGCAGGACCGGATCGCGGCCATCGAGGTCGACGACACGGCGCGCGCCATCGCACACGACCTGTTCCACCCGGCCAACCCGGTGGTGCGCATGCTGGTGAAGGTGCAGCGGTTCCTCGCGGCCGGGCTGCTGCCCGAGCACGTGCGCGAGGGGTTCGGCCTGGAGTGGGGGCCGGTGTCGCAGCGCAGGTTCGACCGGCTGGTGGCTGTCGTGCGCGCCGTGTACCCGCGGCTGCCGATGGCCGTGCGTTCGTTGCCGCGCGACTTCTACCTCTACGACATGCGCAAGCAGGCCGCCCGCGGCGGACGCCGCCGCAGGCGCGCCGTCCGCCGCTGCCCGTGACGCGGTAGCGGCGGACGGTCCTGCCCGTCCGGCGGGCAGGACCGTCCGCCCCGTGCTCACGGCCCCGTTGGCCTCCTGAGCCACTTCGGGTCGATCCTCTCGGGCTCCGGCGCGCCGAGGTCGGCGAGGTCGTGGCCGTGCGGGTAGCCGGGATAGGTGCGGTTGCCCGGGTCGGCGGCCAGGCGCGAACCGCGCCGCGGCGGTAGCTGGGTCTCGACCGCTGCGCGCATGCGCAACGCCGTGTGCACCGCCGGGCCCAGCCACCGCGGCGGGGGCGCGAACCCGAACGCCTCGCGGGTGCGGTCGTCGAGCAGGGCCCGCACGCCCGCGTCGGCCGCCGGCCGCAGCGGCGCGGGAAACCACGAGCGGAACACGTCCAGCGTGGCGCGCCCGACCCGGGCGTTGGTGTCGGCGTAGCGGAAGTGGTCGCGTTCGTAGCGGGCCTTGAACGCGCGGAAAGAGGCGAGATCGGGCGGAATGTCGCGGATGTTCATCCGGCGCCCCACGTCGGTGTAGTGGTGCAGTCCGGCCAGCTGTTCCGCGCGGGTGAGCCGGCGCCACCCGTACCGGTCGATCCAGTCGATGGGTTCGAAGATGAAGGTGGAGAGCACGTAGCGCATGTCGTCGTTGGCGATCGCGAACCGGTTGTGCATGCGGTTGATCGAGCGCAGGCTCTGCCGGCCGCGCTCGGAGCCGGCGCCGTGCTCGGCGATCTCGGCCATCAGCAGCGCGGTGTCGTCGTAGCGCCGCTGCCCGCGGCGGCCGAACTCGCCGGTGGCGTCCAGCAGCGCCGAGATCGAGGGCACGCAGTAGGTGCGGTACAGCGCCAGTTCCAGCGCGCGCGTGTAGTCCCAGGGGAACTCATGGCCCGCGGAAATGCGGTAGATCCGGTGGTAGTCGGTCGCGGGGTCCAACTCGGCGATGCGCCGCAGCCAGTAGAAGCGGTCGCGGCGGCGGGCGGGCGGTTCCGGTTTCGGGCGGGACATGGCCGGGGCGTTGCCTTTCGTCGGCACTGCGGGACGGGCGGGACCACCGGGCGGTGACCGGGGAGCCGGGCTCCGCGGCAGGCGGCCCCGGCAGCGGCGCATCCGCGGGGAGGGATCGCCGCGCCGGGCACCGGCACCTCGGACACGCGCTGTGCCCGCTGGGTGACCGCCTCGATGCGCGTTACATTCAACCCGCCGGCACTCGCTCTGTATAGCGCGGCCCGTGCCGCCGCGGTCGCCGTATGGCAGCACGGCAGCACGGCAACGCCCTGCTCGTCCGGGAACCCCCGCTTCCTCCGCCGCTCATCGCTATCGGGTCCGCGGCCGGGCATTGAGCGCTTCGGGGCAACGGGCCGCCGCGTCCGGCTTACAGGTTGTCCGTGTAGAAGTCGGCGAGCCGGTCGACGGCGGCGTCGACGTACTCGGGCTCGTCGTACATCTCGTAATGGCCGGCGCCCTCGACCACCATGAGATCGACCGGGTTGGGTGCCAGTTCCCAAAGCTTCATGCCGGACTCATAGGAGCCGGTGTTGCCGATGCGTCCGGCGAGGACGACCTGCAGCGGCTGGGTCATGAGCTGGTCGACCAGGTGGTACGCGTCGTAGCCCAGGAGCAGGGAGTCGCCGCGGGCAAGGCGGCGGTTCGTCGTGTGCTCGTTCCAGCCCCGCCCGGTGCGGTAGAAGGTGATCGCCTGGGTGGTGTCGATATCGGTCAGCCCTGCCGCGGCGGCATCCGCCAAGGTGTCGGGCAACCAGTTCACGCGGGTCAGCTCTCCACTGCGGGTCTCTGCAGTGCGCGCGTCGGCCATGGCATCGAGCGCGGCCGCCGGGCCGTCCGGTTGGAAGCCGCGGAACGACGTGCCCATATTGCCCGGAACGACCGTTCCAACCGCTTTGATGCGGTGGTCCGTACGGGCGGTGTGCACCGCATAGCCGCCGCCTGCGCAGATGCCGAGGACGCCGATGCGCTCCGGGTCGATGCCGGGCATCGTGCTGAGCGCGTCGATCGCGTAGGAGATGTCCTCACCGCGGCGGTACGGGTCCTCGAGGTCGCGGGGCTCACCGCCACTCCGGCCCTGGTGGGCGGGGTCGAACACCAGCGCCGCGATGCCCCGGGCGGCGAGGCGGGATGCGTAATTCGCACCGATCTGCTCCTTCACACTGCTGCCAGGCGTGGAGAGCACCACGGCGCGCAGCGGCGCGGCCCCGTCGGTGCCGTCGGGCAGATGGAGGTCGGCCGCGAGCTCGATCGGTCCGCGCGGGACCGTGACATGCTGAAGCACCTGATGGCACCTTCCACGTATGATTCGTGCGATAACCGATCAGTCCGAAGCTGATCTAATACGAATTTGAACTAGTTCCAAACTGTACCACCAGGATGAGGGGGGTCGCGTGTCGGTTGACGCCGCCCAGTTGTGGACGCTGAACCATCGCCTGCTGACCGTCGTGATGGATGCCTGCAGCGCCGAACTGGCCGAACTCGGCCTGGAGACCAAGGAGTTCTTCGTGCTAGCCGAGGTGACCGCGTCGCCGTACCCGGCAGAGCTGGCGGCGACGCTGATGATCCCCAAGGCGAGCGTGACGGTCTACGTGCGCAACCTCGTCGCAAAGGGGCTCATTCGCCGCGAGATCGACGACGCGGACCTGCGGCGGCATCGGCTCGTACTGACCGCCGCGGGCGAGGCGGCGCGGGATCGTGCGCTCGCAGCGCTCGCGGCGGAGTTCGACCGCAGGCTGGCGAGGATTGCCCCTCGCGATCGCACCGAGCTGCAGCGGATCCTCCTGGCCCTGCTTGAGCCCGCGCAGTAGCCCGACCCGCCCCTGCATCTCCGCGGACCGCGTGACCAGCAGGTGCGCAGCGATCGGATTCGAGCCGGCGGAAAGCCCGGCGGATCGGCGGAAGTATAGCGCAGTGCGGAATTGAGCCGGCCGCCGGTCCGCCGCCGGCGGTGATTCCCCCATAACGGCCGCGGTGAAATTCCGTGCGGCGACACCGGAGCAATTATCTCCCGTATCACATGCCACTTCTTTAACTTCCGTCGCACTCGTGTTTCTCGGCAACACGGAGCCTTATCCCGGGTTTCGGACGGGCGAAACTCCACCTGTCCGCGGCCCCGCGGTAGCCGGCCCCTGAGCGCCGCAACGCCTGCGGGCAACCGGATCCCGACTCACCGCGACCGGACCGGCACCCCGATACCGGCTGTCCGGTTTGCCACCTAAGACCCAAAGCAGCCAAATCCCCTGAACTGGAAATTCCAGCAGCTGATCGCCCGATTGCGACGGATGCGGCTGGATCACCGCCAATCACTTCTCTAAGCTGGGCGAGTCGATCTTCGTCCCCTCATTAGTGAGGCGCAGCATGACCACAGTTCCGGACACGCCCAGCGTCCCCGACATCCTCTCCGCTGAGTTCACGGCCGACCCGTATTCCGCCTACCGGATCATGCGCAGCGAGGCACCGCTCATCTGGCACGAGCCGATGCAGAGCTACATCATCTCCCGCTACGAGGACGTGCAGCGGGCGTTCAAGGACGAAGTGTTCACCACCGCCAACTACGATTGGCAGCTGGAGCCGGTGCACGGCCGCACCATCCTCCAGCTCAGCGGGCGCGAACATGCGGTGCGCCGGGCCCTGGTGGCGCCGGCGTTCCGCGGCAGCGAGCTGCGCGAGAAGTTCCGCCCGGTCATCGAGCGCAACGCCCGCGAGCTGATCGACGGGTTCCGCGGCGCCGGATCGGCCGACCTGGTCTCCCAGTTCGCCACGCACTTCCCGATCAACGTCATCGTCGACATGCTGGGCTTGGACAAGGCCGACCACGACCGGTTCCACAAGTGGTACACCAGCATCATCGCGTTCCTCGGCAACCTCACCCAGGACCCCGATGTCGCCGCCGACGGCCTGCGCACCCGCCAGGAGTTCGCCGACTACATGATCCCGATCATCCGCGCGCGCCGCGAGAACCCGGGCGACGACCTGCTGTCGGTGCTGTGCCGGGCCGAGATCGACGGCACCTCGATGAGCGACGACGACATCAAGGCGTTCTGCAGCCTCCTGCTGGCCGCCGGGGGCGAAACCACCGACAAGGCCATCGCCGCCATGTTCGCCAACCTGCTGGCCCACCCCGACCAGTTCGAGGCCGTGCGCGCCGACCGCTCGCTGATCCCCAAGGCCTTTGCCGAGACACTGCGCTACAGCCCGCCGGTGCACATGATCATGCGCCAGCCCGCCGAAGACGTCGTCTTCAGCGGCGGCGCGGTACCCGCGGGCAGCACGGTGACCTGCCTGATCGGCGCCGCCAACCGCGACCCCGAACGCTACGCCGAACCCGACTCCTTCGACGTCTTCCGCACCGAGCTCGACGCCTCCACCGCCTTCACGGCGGCGGCCGGCCACCTCGCCTTCGCGCTGGGCCGGCACTTCTGCGTCGGCGCGCTACTCGCCGAGACCGAGGTGGAGGTCGCGGCCAACATGCTGCTGGATGCCATGCCCGACGCCCGCCTGGCCGACGACTACGCGCGGCGCGACGCCGGCGTGTTCACCCGCGGCCCGGAACGGGTGCCCGTGGACTTCACCCCGCGCAGCCAGGCGTCCGGGACCGCCTGAGGCGGCCGGTCCGCTGCCCGGCCGCCGGCGAACCGGCGGCGGCGCGCGCAC
>NZ_BAAGYZ010000081.1:0-3207 GCF_054778995.1 Streptomonospora sediminis | reverse complement strand
TCCCCGGCGGCGGCCGGGTGCGGGTGGCCACCGCGCTGACGCCCACCCGCCGCGGCGACCAGACCGCGGCCGGGGTCACGGTGCGCAGCCTGGGCCCGCTGGGGCTGGCGGCCCGCCAGTGCACCCACAGCGTGCCCTGGACGCTGCGGGCCCTGCCGCCCTTCCACAGCCGGCGGCACCTGCCGGGCAAGCTGTCGCGGCTGCGCGAGCTCGACGGCCAGCACACGGCCCTGGTGCGCGGGCAGGGCAGCGAGTTCGACTCGTTGCGGGAGTACGTGCCGGGCGACGACGTGCGTTCCATCGACTGGCGCGCCACCGCCCGCAGCGACTCCGTGGTCGTGCGTACGTGGCGGCCCGAACGCGACCGCAGGATCCTGCTGGTGCTCGACACCAGCCGCACCGCCGCCGGGCGGGTGGGCGACGTGCCCCGGCTCGACCACGCCATGGACGCCGCGCTGCTGCTTGCCGCGCTTGCGGGCAAGGCCGGCGACCGGGTGGACATGCTCGCCTACGACCGCCGGGTGCGCGCACAGGTCCGCAGCCACGGCCGCGGCAGCCGCATCCCGCAGATCGTGCAGGCCATGGCGCCGCTGGAGGCCCAGCTCGTGGAGTCCGACCCCGCTGGCCTGGTCTCCACGATCCTGGGCGGGCACAGCCGCACCCGCCAGCTCGTGGTGCTGCTGACCGACCTCAACGCGGCGGCGCTGGAAGAGGGCCTGCTGCCGCGGCTGCCCGCGCTGACCTCGCGCCACCTGCTGATGGTGGCCGCCGTGGGCGATCCCCGCATCACCGAGATGGCTGCCGCGCGCGGCAGCATCCGGTCGGTCTACGACGCGGCCGCCGCCGAACGCGCACTGGGCGAGCGCGGGCGCATCACCGCCGAGCTGCGCCGCCACGGTGTGGAGGTCGTCGACGCCGACCCCGAGCACATCGCTCCGGCGCTGGCCGACGCCTACATCTCGCTCAAGGCCCAGGGGCGGCTGTAACGCTGCACGCAGCGCGGCCGGCGGAATCCGGGGCGGTGGCCGGGGTCAGCCCGCGACCGGGGCCGCCTGCGGGGCCGAGGCGATGTCGCCGGTGACACCGCGGTTGTGCGCGGCGCGGCCCACCGCGAACACGTAGGCGAGGAAGAGCAGTTCGGCTGCCACGCCGATGGCGATACGCAGCCAGGTGATGTGCACCCAGCCGGTCACCAGCCCTTCGATCAGGCCCGAGATGAACAGGACCGCGACCAGGCCGAGGGCCACCGCGATGGCGGGGCGCGCCTCGTCGCCGAGCGCTCGCAGGCGGGGCCGCGGGCCGGGCGCGATCAGGGTCCACCCGAGTTTGAGGCCCACGCCGGCGGCCACGAAGACCGCGGTGAGCTCCAGCAGGCCGTGCGGCAGGATCAGCCCGAGGAAGACACCGCCCTTGCCGCTGGCGAACATCAGCCCGCCCGCCATGGCCAGGTTGGCGCCGTTGAGCGCCAGCACGTAGAGGGTGGGCACGCACAGGAACACGCCCAGGATCAGCGCCTGGGCCGCCGCCCAGGCGTTGTTGGTCCATACCTGCGCGGCAAAGGACGCGCCGGGGTGCTCGACGTAGTAGTTCGCGAAGTCGTTCTCGACGTAGGCGCGGATCTGCTCGGGCGTTGCGATGGCGCTGCGCACGCCGGGGTCGAGCGCGATCCAGGCGCCCAGGGCGATGGAGAACGCCACCGTGCCCAGCGATGCGGCGATCCACCACCAGCGCAGCCGGTACAGCACTGCGGGGAAGGTCTGGGTGAAGAAGCCGGTGACATCGCGCCAGGCGGGTTCGTGTGCGCCGGTGACCGCCGAACGGGCCCGCGCCACCAGGCCGGAAAGGTAACCCGCCAGCGAGCGGTCCTCGCCCGAGGAACGCACCATCGACAGGTGTGTGGAGGTGCGCTGGTACAGGTCGACGAGCTCGTCGACCTCGCTGCCGCTGAGCCGGCGGCGCCTGCGTACGAGTTGGTCGAGGCGCTGCCAGTCGGGGCGGTGCGCGGCGGCGAAGACGTCCAGATCCACGCTGGCGACTCTACCGGGCCGCACCGCCGCGGGGTTCGGCCGTCCCGGCGGCCGGCGGCGGAAAGCCTCACGGGAACGGGGCACGGAGGTAGGAGGCGGGTGGCGGGGGTAGCGGTGCGGCGCCAGGACGAGGGTGGCCAGGGGCACACCGCCGCGCTGTCGTCACCGCGCGGTTGTGTCCGCTTCGTCGGACTCGCCTGACAGACTGGGAGGAGGCGCGCCGCGCGGCGACCCGGCGCGCCGGACCTCGCTGCGACGGAACGGAAGGCGGCAACGGTGGCTTATCCGGGCGCTGGGCACCCCCGAGAACAGTCGTCCGTGGTCACGGGCGACGCTGTCGTGCTGGATCTGCGTCCGGCCGGATTCGCCACCCGCATGGCCGCGCTGCTCATCGACGTCGCGGTGCAGGTGACCGCGCTGCTGGGCAGTGTCCTGCTGGTGTCGCTGGTCGCGGCGGGTTTGGACCCGGCCGCCTCGGCCGCGGTCAACCTCGGCCTGTCCGTGCTGATCCTGGTGGGCTACCCCACCGCCATGGAGTCGCTGACCCGCGGGCGCTCGCTGGGCAAGATGGCGCTGGGCCTGCGAGTGGTGGGCACCGACGGCTCGCCCGAGCGGTTCCGCCAGGCGCTGGGCCGCGCGCTGGCCGCGGCCGTGGAGATCTGGTCGCTGTCGGTGGTCGCGCTCATCTGCTCGCTCGTCAACCGCGACGGCCGCCGGGTGGGCGACTTCATCGCCGGAACCCTGGTGGTGCAGGAACGCGCCGGCCGCCGGCCCGACGACGTGTTCGAGATGCCGCCACACCTGGCCGAGTGGGCGCGCACGGCCGAGCTGTCCCGGCTCTCGACCGAAACCGCAAGCATGGCGCGGCAGTACCTGGTGCGTTTCGGCGAACTGACCGATGAGTCCCGCTACCAGATGGGGGTCCGCATCGCCGACCTCGTGTCGGCGGCGGTCAGCCCGCCCCCGCCTCCCGGCACCTCTCCACCGGAGTACCTGTCGGCGGTCCTGGCCGAACGCCGCCGGCGCGAGCAGGAACGGATCGCCGAACGCCAGGCGGCCGCCGCCCGCGCACAAGGCGGGCCGGGCGGCGGCCCGGGTCCGGGCGCCGCCTACCCCGCTGCGGGTGCCGACCGGTACGGCCGGGGCCAGGGCGGCGCGGCGCCGCCGCCGACGACGACTC